>CAXAWD010000377.1:0-4248 GCA_963972325.1 uncultured Acidimicrobiaceae bacterium | reverse complement strand
GTCGCCTGCAACAACGACGTCAATCGCGGATACCCGCTCACGTAGCGGCCGTCGGGCTTCAGGAGGTCGAGCATGCGCGAGACCGGCGTGGACGGCACCATGTCGAAGATCACGTCGAAGCGGTCATCGAGCGTGGCGAGATCGGTGGCCTGGTAGTCGACGAACGTGGTGGCACCCATCGAGCGGACGAACGACTCCTTGTGGGCAGCGTCGACACCGGTGACCTCGGCGCCCAGCATCCGGGCGATCTGGACGGCGTACGCGCCGATGACCCCGCCGGCACCGTTGACCAGCACCCGGTCGCCGGCGACGACCTCGACCCGGCGAAGTCCGTTGAGCGCGTTGGACGCCCCCAACGGGAGAGCCGCTGCTTCGGCGAACGTCATCGACGTCGGCTTCGGCGCAATCGTCGCCTTCGCAGGGAGCACGAGGTGTTCCGCGTACGCACCGAGGCGGAGGCCGGTGGTTCCGTAGACCTCGTCGCCGACTGAGAAGCCCTCCACGCCGGGGCCGACGGCGTCGATCACTCCGGCGAAGTACAGGCCGAGCACGGGCCGACGGGGCCGACGAACGCCGAGCACCAACCGCATCGGCACCGACAACCACGACGCGCTGAACGAACAGCTGCGCATCTCGGCGTCGGACTTGCACGCCTCCGCCGCCTGCACCCGAATCGACACCTCGCCATCCGCGGGTTGCGGCCGTGCCACCTCGCTGACCGACAGCACGTCCGGGCCGCCATAGGAGCCGTAGGTGATCGCCTTCATCGAAGTGCCGGTCATCGGCTCATCGTACGGGGTGCCGACCTCCGGGTAGGTGTGGCCGTCGCCGTGGACGGGACACACGCAGGCTCTGCTCCGCCATCTCGTCCGACGGAGGTGCTCCTTGGCGCGGCGAATCTTCGCGACAGACCAAGATGGCCTCGGGCGATAGGGGGACATGTTGGCCGTTGTCGGATCCGGGTCGGGTGAGCAGCAGGTCTTGGCCACCCTGTATCGCCGACACGCCCCACAACTGTTCGGCGTGCTCTACGGCCGTTGCGGCGATCGCCATGTCGCCGAGGAACTCCTGGCGCAGACGTTCGAGAACGCGGCCGCCCACTTCACGAGCGGTCGCGGCGACGAGGTCACCGGCGCGTGGCTGATGACGGTTGCGAAACGTCGGTTGGTCGACCATTGGCGCCGGAGGACGCGCGGTCGCGATCTGGTCACACGACTCGCCGGTCATCTCGATGAACGATCCGACGATCACATCGACCCCGAGTTGTGGGCGGCGGTCGATTCGCTCGCTCCCAACCAGCGCGCCGTCCTCGTGCTCCGCTACGTCGACGATTGGTCGGTGGACGAGATCGCCGATGGCCTCGACCTCTCCTACCCCGCCGCCGAGTCCCTCCTCGCTCGTGCACGGAGATCGCTGCGCGTTGCGCTCGAACGCCAAGGATTCGCATGACTCACGACGACCACGATTTCGCCGACCTGCTCCGATCGCTCGAACGTCCGCGGTCGCCGGGTACTGCCGTCGACGCCCGGGTCGAGGCGCGGATGTTCCGGGCGCTCGCCCAGCCGCCGGTCACCGGGCCCGATGCCGACGAGTCGGACAGAACGACGATACCCGGCCGGCAGCCACTGCGCAGCGCCGTGCTCGTCGCCGCCTCGCTCGTCGTCATCGTCGGCGGTCTCGTCCTGGTGACCCGTCCCGCTGAACCCGAGCCGCCGGCGTTCGGTGGCTCGACGATCCCGACTCCGCCACCGAGCGACCCGGATTCGAGCGCGGACTCGGCGTCGACCCTGCCACCGAACGTCCTCGGCTACCAACCCTTCACGTCCACCGGGTTCGGCATCGGCCCGCCCGGCGCCGACCCCGAAAGCGGAGCCGTGCTCGAACGGGTCGGCGAAGCCACAACGGGCACCGATGGGTTCCTCACGTCCGTGCGCCGCGTGATCGGTCCCGACGTCAGCGACTTCGACGTGGTCATCCGCGAGGACGGTTCCGCGGTCGTCCCGGTCGACTACCTCGATCCTGCGGCCTTCGGAGGAACGTGCACGGGCGGGAGCGTCGTGCTCACCGTCGACTCGACCGAGACCCAGACGACGGACGCACGCTGCTCCGGTCGGACCGCAAGCATCACGATCGACAGCGCGGCCGGCATCGCACGACCGGATGGTGCCGGCGACGACGCCGCGCTGCTCCTCCCCGTTTCGTACACGATCACCGTCGACGGTTCGACCGCGACGCGCACGGTCACGTTGTGGCACGACGGCGACGACCTCGCCCGGATCGAACCCGCCGAACCGCCGAACGATCTCGAATCATCAACCACCGACGGCATCAACCCCGAGGAGACGCCATGAAGCAACGATCCCGAGCCCGACTCGTCGTGCTACTCGCAGCATCACTGACGGCAACGAGTTGCGGAGGAGGCGACGGGGACGGGGCGGACGCTGCCACCACGACGACCACGCTGTCCTCGGCGACACCGGGGACTGCGACCACGACGGACACGATCGACGACGAACCCGCCGAATCCTCCGCGTCGACGCAGCCGTCGACGACCGATGGGGTGACGACGACCACCACGCCTTCGGATTGCCCTGACGTCCCGCCGCCGCCGTTGGACGAGCCGGCCGTCGAGTTGCCGTCCCCCGTCGACCCCGACGCTCAACCGTACGAGACCGGAGAGGGGCAGCTGTTCGGGCGGTTCGGCTTCGAGAGTCTCGGCGTCGCGATCGCGTTCGATGCGGCACCAGCGATGTTCTTCGTCGACAGACCGCCGTCCGATCAGGAGGTGGTCTTCGGAGCGCGTGGCCTGCACCCGACATTCCTGCGCCCGGTAGGGCTACGCGCGGACGGCTCGCGGCCCCTCTCCACTGACACGCCCACGATCTCGTTCGACGAGTGGTTGGCGATCTGGAGCGACGAGATGGGCATCATCGACGACACGACGACCGTCGTCGGCGGGCGTGACGCTCGGGCCATCACGTTCCTGCCTCCGACCGGCAGCGATCTCGACACGCAACGGTTCAAGCTGCACGACCGGGAACTCCTGCTCAACGACCGCTGGCCGACGCGCATCGTCCGTGTCGATCTCGACGATCCGAACCCGCTGTACATCGTCATCGGCCGCAACGACCCACCCGACGCTCCGGAGCGGCCCGACTGGATCGAGATCACGGACGAATGGCTGGCGACCATCGCGATCGGCGACATCGTGCCGTCGCCCGCCCAACCGTGGCCGGGCGCGTCGTGGGATACCGGCGGGCTCCTCCGGGACAACGAGGTCGACGGGCCCTGCCAGGTCAGCTCGGTCGCGATCGGCGGCGTCGAGTTCGAGGTCGCCGAGCCGAGCTGGCTCTCCGTGTCCGGCGACGAGATCTGGATCCGCGACCCGGCGCAGCGACACGTCGGCGTCGACGAGCCGGTCATCCGCCTGATCGCCCCTTCGTTCGCGTGGAATCAGGCGTCGGTCGACTCCGATGGAACCGCAGGCGCGACGGTCGCCACCGTCGATGACGCACTCGCTCAGTTCGCCCGACAGGGCTGGCAGCTCGATCAAGTCGACGACGACGCCACGCTCCTCGATGCCGACGCTCGCATCTTCGAGTTCGTCGGGCCGGACCAACCGTCGTACCTCTTCGCTCCCGGTTCTCACGCCGGGAGCGCGCCGGAGGATCTCGCGTTCCCGCCGCACCGTGTCGGCCGCGCGATCCTCGCCGACACCACGCGGGGCGTCGTGATCGCGATGCTCGACGCAGAGACCGACACCGACGACACCGCGCTCCTCGCCGAACGCTTCGACCGGTTGATCGCGACGCTCACGTTCGTCAGCTAGCGACGAACGCACCAGGTTCGACAACCGCCTGGGTCACAGCTTCCAGTCGAGGCCGGTCTCCTGCTCCGACAGGGTCCACAGCCGTTCCATGGTCGGCTTGTCGTAGGCGAAGGGTTCGAGGGTGCCCGTGCCGACCGGGCCGACCCACTCATTGCGGCCGGTGGGGCCGTAGAGCGCGCGTGCTTCCAGACCGTCTTCGGTGGCGCACATGACCTCGGGGTAGGCGCCCTTCTCGGCGGACTGGACCATCGGCGACAGCGACATGAGCTTGAACATGACGCGGGTCATCAGGTTGCCGCTGGTCGTGATGAGCGACGTGCGCGACGAGCCGGGGTGGCAGACGTAGACCTCGACGTTCTTGTTCGCCGCCGCGATCCGGTCCTGCAACTCGTAGGCGAACATCATCTGCGCGAGCTTGC
>CAXAWD010000376.1:0-4250 GCA_963972325.1 uncultured Acidimicrobiaceae bacterium | reverse complement strand
GAGACCGGTGACGACGCACGTCAGTGCGCCTTCGGTGGTGCAGGTACCGATCGGGGCACCACCGGTTTCCTGCTCGAAGAGCCGGACGGTGTAGCCGGTGACCTCGGCGCCGCCGTCGTCGGCGGGTGCCGACCAGACGACCGACACCTGACCGGATGCACCGGTCGCGCTCACGCCGGTCGGTGCGCCGGGCACGGTGCGGGCGGTGCCGCTCTCGGGCGACGTCGCCGGACCGGCGCCGATGGCATTGCGGGTACGAACGGCGACGTCGTAGGTGGTGCCGTTGACGAGGCCTGGGATGTTGAACGGGCTGCTCAGCGAACCGGCGTCGGTCCAGGCGCCGCCGTCCAGCTGATACTCCACTGCCGTGATCGGCGAACCGCCGTCGTCGCCGGCGATGTACGAGATCGCCAGCGCAGAGTCGGTGCCGGTCACCGTGAGTCCGGTCGGTGCCGCCGGGAGGCCCCGCGGCGCGGCCAGCGAACTTTCGCTCGCGGCGCCCGAGCCGGCAGCGTTGATCGCACGGATCTGGACGTCGTAGACGGTGCCGTTGACGAGGGGCGCGCCGTCGCTGCTCGCGGTCGTGATCGTGAGCGGCGACCCGGTCGTGCCGGACGCACGGGTCCGCCAGGTCTGGCCGCCGTCGGTCGAGTACTCGTAGCTCGTGATCGGGGAGCCGCCGTCGCCGCCGGCGACGAACGCCACATCGAGGGACCGGTCGCCTGGGGTCACGTCGGCGATCGTCGGTGCGCCTGGTGTCGTGAACACGTCGATGACGACGGGATCCGACGGAGCGCTCTCGCCGACGCCGTTGACGGCCCGCAGTTCGAGCGATGGGCTGGTCGCGTTGGCCAGGCCGGTGATGAGGAACTCGGTGTCGAGCGTGTCGGTGTCGACCCAAGCGCCGCCGTCCAGACGGTATTGGTAGCGCAGGACCGCGGACCCGCCGTTGCCCGGCTGAGCGAACCGTACCGTCGCCTGTTCGTTCCCGCCGTCGGCCGCGAGGACGACGGGGGCGTCGGGCACGGTCGTCGGGATGCCGGTGGCGACCGCCGACGCGCTGCCCGGGCCGGCCGCGTTCACGGCACGCAACTCGACCGGGTACGTGGCGCCACCCGTGAGGGGCGTCGTGCCGTCGGCCGACTCGGTGGTGATCACGAGTGGGCTCTCCACGGTGTCGCCATCGTCGCGGTCGCGCCAGGTCTGCCCGGCGTCGGTCGAGTACTGGTAGGTGAGGATCGTGCTACCGCCGTCGAACTTCGGAGCGATGAACGTCGCGGTCAGTGTCCCGGTGCCGCCGGCGACCGTGTTGCCGTCGATGACCGGAGCGCTCGGGACGGTGCGCGGGGTGCCGGCGACGATGCTCGACGCCGGGCTGTATCCGACGACGTTGACCGCGCGGACGCTGACGTCGTACTCGGTGCCGTTGGTCAGGCCGGTGATGGTGATCGGGCTGGTCGCAGCGGGTGCGGGCGTCACCCAGTTCGTGCCGCCGTCGATCGAGTATTCGTAGTTGGTGATCGGGCTGCCGCCGTTGGCCGGCGCCGGGAACGTGACGACGAGCGCGGTGTCGGCCGGGATGACGGCGATCGATGGCGCGGCCGGGGTGCCCTTGGCCGTGACCGTCGACGTGTTCGACGCAGCGCTGGGCCCGGCGTCGTTCACGACTCGGAGCTGCACCGGGTAGGTGACACCACCGGTGAGTGAACCGATCGTCAGCGGACTCGAGGTCGACGCGGGTGAGCGGGTGATCCAGTTCTCACCGCCGTCGATCGAGTATTCGACGTTGGTGATCGGGCTGCCGCCCGTGGCTCCCACGCCGAACGTGACGCTGACGGCACCGGTGTCGAGCGCCACCGTCGAGATCGACGGAGCGGCCGGAACGGTGCGCGGGGTCGCGGTCGCGGTGTCGGAGGCGTCACCGACGCCGGCGGCGTTGACCGCGCGGACGTTGATGTCGTAAGCGGTGGCGTTCGAGAGACCGAAGACGGTGAACTCGTCGTCCAGCGTTCCGGTGGACGTCCACACGCCCCCGTCGAGTTGGTACTGCCACTCGGTGACCGGGCTGCCGCCGTCGAAGCCGGGAGTGATACCGACCGTCAGTGAACCATCGCCGGGCGTGATGTCGAGCGTCGGTGCGGACGGTGTCGTGTGGGGCGTGGCCGACACCGGGGCCGACCAGGCGCTGGTACCGGCGGCGTTGACGGCGCCGACTCGCACGAAGTAGGTGGTGCCGTTGTCGAGACCTGTCACTTGGAGGGTCGTGTCGAGCGACACGCCGTCGGCGATGGTGGTGTACGGCCCGCCGATCGAGGTCGACCACTGGATCACGTAGTCGGTGAGCGGTGAGCCGTTGGTCGCCGCCGGAGCGGTCCAGCTCGCGTCGATCGTCCCGTCGCTCGCGCTCAGGAGCGTCCCGGTCGGCGCCTGCGGCACATCGATCGGGGTGACGGACACGGCGGGAGCCGATGCCGCGCTCGGCCCGATGTCGTTGATGGCCCGAATGTCGATGGAGTACGTGGTGCCGTTGGTGAGGCCGGAGATCGTCATGCGATCGTCGGCGACCGAACCGGTCTGCCACGTGCCGCCGTCGACGCGGTACTCGTACGAGGTGATGGCGATGTCGCTGTCGCCGGGGGTGAAGTCGATGTACGCGCCCCCACCGAACGCAGTGGCGTCGTCGATGGTCGGAGCGTCGGGAACGTCGCTCGGCACGATGGCGACCACCGTGGTCGCGGACGTCCCGGCGCCGACGTCGTTGATCGCGGTGACGCGGAAGTAGTAGGCGATGCCGTTGGTCAGTCCGGTCACGGTCGTCGCCGTGCCGGTCGACACGCCGTCGGCGAACACGCTGAACGGGCCACCGGCGCTGGATCCGTACTCGACCCGGTAGTCGGTGATCGCGGACGAACCCGGTGTCGACGGTGCGCTCCACGCGAGATCGACCGCGCCGGTGGCGGATGTGCCCGAGAGGTTCATCGGTGCGCTGGGTGCGCCGTCGCTGTACGTGATCGTCATCGAGCCGTGGGCGCCGTTGCCGGCGTAGTAGTTGTAGCTGGCGCTCAGACCGGCCAGACCTGCCGTCGAGTTGGCTCCGGGGAATCCACCGAAACCGAAGTATTCGGTCGCGGTGGCTCCGCCGTACTGGATGGTGCCGCGGTCGCCGCCGACCGCACCGCCGCCACCGGCGCCGGATGCGACGGCGACGCATCGGCGGTGTTCCAGCCGGGTCGGCCCGTGGTCGAGACGGTGTCGGGGCGTGCTGTGTGCGTCGACTCGGCTCGTCGACCGACGATCGGGAAGAACTGGCCGTTGCCGCCGTTGCCGCCGGCGCCCCCGGCGACGATCGGTGTGCCGTCGACGAGGAGGACGGTGGCCGCACCGCTACCACCGCCGGCGCCCGACGAGCCGGCGTTGCCGGCGTTGCCGCCGCGCGCTCCGTCGTAGCCGCTCAGCGGGTTGAGGCCGGCCGAGCCGCCGCCCGAGTCGGTCACGCTCGACGCTCCCGTGCCACCACCGCCGCCGACGGCGACGGTCAGTTCCTGGCCGGGCGTGACGGCGATCGTGCCGGTCACGACGCCCTGGTAGCCGCCGGGCGTTGGCGAACCCTGTGAGTCTCCGCCCCCTCGGCCGCCCTGGCCGCCCTGGAGCGTCACCTCGATCGAGGTGACACCGTCGGGAACGGTGAAGGTCTGCGTCGACCCGGTGTAGTTGTAGGTGTTGCTGATCTCCGATGCTGCCTCGACCGGCGGTGACGCCGGGATGGCGATCACGCCGGCGACGGCGAGTACGAAGGCCTGCGTCAGTGCGACGCGGGAGCGTTTGGCGGACTTCCTGAGACTGAGCACAGGGATCGATCGGTCGGACCAGAGGAAACCTTGAGCGCAATAACACTGTGTGTTATCGAACTTCACGCAGACTTCGCCCTGTGGGGTCGCCACGCCACGCCCCGGAGCGAGGCGGGAACGCGACACGCACCCGCTCGAGGTCGTCGGCTCAGCCCGGGCCGTCGTCGTCGGCGGGTTCGGTCGTCGACGCCGTCAGGAGGTCGGAACCGGGGAGTGGCACGCGTCGGTTCCGTGTCTGGCGGATGCGCCGACCCATCCCGACCGCGGTGGCGGGCAGGTAGAAGATCCGCCCGGCGAGGGCGACTTCGTTCCACGGTTTGGCTCGCAGCGGTGCACGTACTCGGATGATGCGATACAGCAGGTAGCTGCCGATCGTGGCGTGGACGACGACGACGGTCCACG
>CAXAWD010000375.1:0-4254 GCA_963972325.1 uncultured Acidimicrobiaceae bacterium | reverse complement strand
GCGACGGCGCTCGCCATGATCGTGCCGGCGCCGGCGTGGTGGCTGCTGCACGCAGCCTGGCGGCGGTCGGTCTCCTGGCGCGATGCCGCCATCGTGGCGTTGCGAGTGACCTTGTTGTCGACCGTCGTGTCGATGTGGTGGATCGCGATGCTCGCCATCCAGAGCAGGTACGGCACCGACGTCCTTCCCTACTCCGAGTCGCTCGCCGACGTGTCGCTCACCGCGACCGCCCCCGAGGCGTGGCGCAGCCTCGGCTACTGGTTGTTCTACGTGCGCGACCCGTACGCGGCCACCACGACCGAGTCGCTCCGCTACCTGTCGTCGAGCGTGTCGATCGCCGTGAGCTACGCACTGCCACTCCTCGGCCTGGTCGGCCTCACCTGGTGCCGGTGGGCCCATCGACGGTTCGCCGCCGGCCTGATCGGTATCGGGCTCGTGCTGGCCGTCGGCGTGCACCCCATCGACGACCGGTCGCCGCTCATGCGGCTGCTGGCGGGGGATGACGGGGGTCTGGCTCTCGCGCTCCGCAGCAGCACTCGAGCACTCCCGGTGATGGGGCTCGGTCTGGCGCTCGCGCTCGCGATGGCGATCGAGGCCGCCGGGGAGATCCGTCTCCGCCGCCTCCGACGTGTCCGAGGCTCGTGGGCCCTCGGTGCCGTCGTGACGATCCTCGCCGTGGTCAACCTGCCCTCGTTGTGGACCGGGGCGTTCGTCGACCCGGCCCTGGAGCGGGATCAGGATCCGCCCGAATCGTGGTCGGCGGCCGCCGATGCACTGGACCGGATCGGCGACGACGGCCGCGTGCTCCAGGTGCCAGGCGCTGAGTTCGGGGCCTACCGCTGGGGGTACACCGTCGACCAGCCCCTGCCCGGTCTCACCGACAAGCCGCTGATCACCCGCGACCTGTTGCCGCTCGGTTCGGGGCCGGCGATGGACCTGCTCTACGCGTTCGACGATCGCATCCAGGACGGCGTGCTCGAACCCGACAGCATCGCTCCCGTCGCTCGCCTGATGGGCGTCGACACGATCTGGCTCACCAACGACCTCGCCGTCGAACGCTTCCGAACCGCCCGCCCCGAGGTGGTCGCCGACGTGGTGGCGGGGGCGCCCGGGATCGGCGAACCGGCCGGGTTCGGTGAACCGTCGCGCCAACGTCCGGAGCTCCCGATGGTCGATGAACGCGCACTCGGTGATCCGCGGGTCGGCGAACCGGCTCCCGACGTCGAACTCGTGACCGTCGAGCAACCCGGACGGTTGGTGCGAGCCGCCGCTGATGTGCTGGTGGTGTCGGGCTCCGGCGACGGTTTGGTCGACGCGGCCGCCGCCGGATTGTTCGACGCGACCGACGTGGTCGTCCGGTACAGCGCCGACCTCGGCGACGACCGCGTCGCGACGATCGACGATGCGGTCGCGGTGATCGTGACCGACTCGAATCGTGACCGTGCCCGCCACTGGCGGAGCTCCCAGGACACGACCGGCTTCACCGAGACGGGCGGAGACGCCGACGACCTGCTGACGTCGGCGGCGGCAGACGCCCGGCTCGAACTGTTCGACACCACCGATCCGACGACACAGACGGTCGCGACCCAGCTCGGGCCCGTGGTCGCGACCGCCAGTTCGTACGGTGAACCGTTCGCCTATCTGCCCGAACACCGTCCGTTCATGGCCGTCGACGGCGACCTCGGCACCGCCTGGCTCGTCGGTGAGCACGGTGACCCGGTCGGCGAGACGCTCCGACTCGAGTTCGCCGAGCCGGTCGACCGGCTGACGCTGCGCCAACCAGGCGGCGTCGGCGATCGTCACATCACGTGGATCTCGTACCGCACCGACGATCAGGCCGGTATCGGCGGCACGATCCCGCTCGACGAGAATTCCTGGGTCGGCAGCGGTGCCGTGCTGGAGCTCGCTGCACCGGTCGATTCGATCGACTTGACCATCCTCGAGGTCGGTGGCGGTACGCCGTTCACCGCCTCGGCCGTGGCGCCCGTCGGGTTCGTCGAGGTCGAGACCGTGCTCGGCCCGTCGACCGAGGTCGTCCGGTCACCGATCGATGCGACGACCGCGGTCGACTCCGACACCCCGCTCGCCCACGTGCTGACGCGACTGCGCACCGACCCGATGGACCGCTGGCGCGACGACCCCGAACCCGCGATCGTGCGCGAGATCGACGTGCCGAACGCACGAACCTTCGACGTCGGACTGACGGCACGAGTCGACGCTCGGGCGGGGGACGACGTGTTGGCGGGTTGGTTCGGATGGCCGGCCGTCGCGTCGACACGCCTGACCGGATCGTTGCGAAACGCCGGCGTCGCCGCTCTGGACGGCGACGACTCCACCGCCTGGATCACCGCGTTCGGCGAGGCGCACGGAGCGACGCTCTCCACGTCGACCGACACGCCGCTGGGTCGTCTCACGGTTCGTCAACCGGTGACGGGGTTCAGCCGGGTCACGTCACTCGTCATCCGTGCCGAGGGCGAGGAACGACGGGTCGCGCTCGAGCCCGACGCAGCCGGCACCGCCACGGTCGTCATCGAGCCGCCGCTCCCGGCCGGCCCGCTCGATTTCGTGCTCGCCGAGGTCGACGAGCAGATCACCGTCGACCGTCGGTACGGCGACCCGACGCCGCTCCCCGCTTCGATCGTCGAGTTCCGCTTCGACGGACAACCGGCCGTCGAACCGCTCGACAGCGTCCGGACGAACTCTCCGTGCACCACCGTTGCCACCGTCGACGGACAGGCCGTCGACGCGACGATCGCCATCACCGACGACGGGTGGCTCGACGGCGAGCCGGTCGCGGTCGTACCGTGCGACCCGACGATCCGGTTGACGGCCGGCCGACATCTGGTGGAGAGCACCACCGGTCCGCTGCCGATCACGCTCGATCGGGTCGTGCTCGACGACGGCGTGGCCGGCGCTCTCGCCCGGACGGCGCCGGCGCCCGAGGTGGTCGTGATCGACTCGGACCGCTTCGAGCGCACCGTCGAGGTCGGACCGTGCCCGGACGGCTGCTGGCTCGTCCTCGGCGAGGGCGTCAACGAGGCCTGGTCGGCCTCTGGCCCCGGCGGCGATCTCGGTGCGCCGGTCACCGTCGACGGCGGATTCAACGGGTGGTGGATCGCGCCCACCACCGGAGTGGTCACCGTCGACGTGCGGTGGACAGCGCAGCGCACGCTCACGTGGTCCCTGCTCCTGTCGGCGGGCGGCGCGCTCGTCTCGGTCGGCCTGATCCGTCGTGACCGGGTCCAAGGCCGTCGCCGTGACGACGACGCACAACCGATCCCCCGCCCCGAGTCGCTTCCCGTCTGGACGTGGGGACCGACCGAGGCGGTGCCGATCGGGCGGGCGCTGGTCATCGCCGGGGTGTGGATCGCCGCGTGCGCCGTGCTGATCGGCCCGCAGTGGGCGCTCTGCGGCCTTCTGGGCGGTGCGGCGGTCGTCGGCCTACGACGACACCGGTGGGTCGAGATGACGGCCCTGGCGAGCCTGCTCGTCGTGGCGGGGATCGTGGTGCTTCGCGAGCGCAGGACCGCACCACCCGCGGACGGTGCCTGGCCCGGTGTGTTCGAGTCGTTGCACGGGTTGGGGATGTTCGCGGTCGCGTGCGTGATCGTGGCCGCGCTGACCGCCGACGACACCGAACGGTTGCCGCAACGCCACCTCACGCGCCCGTGCACCACCGGGGAGTGACCGTTCACTACCCTCGGCCACGATGATCGACCTGATCCGCCGTCGCCCGGTGCGTGTCGGTGCGGCGGTTGCCGTCGTCCCGCTCGTGGTGGCCCTCGTCGCGTTGTCGTGGCGCCCCTGGTCGCCCGTGCTCGACCTCGCCATGACCGAGTTCAGGATTCGTGACGTCGGTGGCCGGTACACACCGCGCATCGGCCTGCCCGGACGGATCGGCACGTTCCCCGATCAGGGCAGCCATCCCGGACCGTGGTCGTTCTACCTCGTGGCGCCCTTCTACCGGCTGGCGGGGTCGACCGCCTGGGGGATGCAGTTCGGCAGCGTGGTGATCAACAGCGTCGCCTTCGTCGGGGTCGTCCTGGTCGGCCGCCGCATCGGCGGCACGATCGGAGGGTTGACGATGGCCGCCGTCGCGGCGGTGGCGATTCGGGGGCTGGGGCTCGACGTGCTCACCCACCCCTGGAATCCGTACTTCCCGCTCGCGCTGTGGCTGCTGTTGCTCGTTGCCGCGTGGGCCGTGCTCGCCGGCGATCATCGGCTCCCGGTCCTCGTTGGCGTGTGTGGTTATAT
>CAXAWD010000374.1:0-4259 GCA_963972325.1 uncultured Acidimicrobiaceae bacterium | reverse complement strand
TGCCGGGCAAGCCACGCGTGTTCCTGCCCTACGTCGGCGGGGTCGACACGTACCGGCGGGCCTGTGATGAGGTGGTCGAGCGCGGCTATCTCGGCTTCCGGTTGGCCGACCCCGGCCGTGAGCAGTGCAACGACGGTGTCGTCAACCGGTTGCAGCTCGACGTGATGCTGATGCTGCAGGCGATGGCCGAGCTGGAGTTGCCACCGATCGAGTCGCTCAGCCCGCCCGATGCCCGTGCGTTCATGGAGGCGTCCGCCGCGATGCGACCGCCGGGGCCCGACGTGGGCGAGATCGTCGACGACACGTTCGCCGGCGCCGACGGCGACCTCGACTATCGCCTGTATCGCCCCGACGCGCCCGGTCCGCATCCGCTGGTCGTCTACTTCCACGGCGGCGGTTGGGTGCTCGGTGACCACCGATCGGACGATCCGTTCTGCCGCGACCTGTGCGTGCGTATCGGTGCCGTGGTCGTGTCGGCCGACTATCGACACGGACCCGAGCACCGTTTCCCGTCCGCCGCCGACGACGCGCTCGCCGCCGTGCGGTGGTTCGCGGATCACGCCGCCGACCTCGGGGTCGAGCCGGGTCGCCTCGTGGTCGCCGGGTGGAGCGCAGGCGGCAACCTCGCTGCGGTGACGACCCAGCGTGTTCGCGACGAGGGTGGCCCGGCGATCGCCGGACAGCTGCTGATCACACCGGTCACCGACGGCAGCGTCGCCCGCCCGTCGATGACCGAGAACGCCGAGGGGTACGTGTTGACGACGGCGCTGATGGACTGGTTCTGGGGGCACTACGCCGACGAGCAGCAGCGGACCGATCCGATCGCTTCGCCACTGCTGGCCGAGAGCCTCGCCGATCTCCCGCCAGCGGCCGTCTTCACCAGCGAGTTCGACCCGCTGCGCGACGAGGGCGCAGCGTACGCCGAGGCGCTCATCGCTGCCGGGGTGCCGACCGAGCACCACCGGTGTCGCGGACAGCTCCACACCTCGCTCACCGCGGTCGACATGATCATCTCGAGCGGAGCCCACCGGCAGGCGATGGCCGACGCCGTGCAGAAGTTCTTCGCCGGCTGACCCGTTTCGAGGTCGCTCGTCCGGGGTACGGCCGTGCGACATGAACGATTCCACACGCGGCGAGTCGCCGACCGAGCGTGATGTCGACGAGCAGTTTCGTGCGCTCCTGGAAGGTCTCCGCACCTCGCTCCCCGGTGTGCAGGTGTTGTTCGCGTTCCTGCTGACCGCCCCGCTGCAGGCCGGGTTCGGCGACATCGACGACGTCGAACGTGCGGCGTTCGGCGTGGCGTTCTATTCGTCGGGCCTGGCGTCGATCCTGCTGATCGCTCCGAGCGTTCACCAGCGGGTGCGCGCGCCGGCGACCGGCATCCAGCGGCACTCCCACAGGCACCTGATCATCGCCACCTGGATCACGATCGCAGGAACGGTCGCGATGGGGGTCGCGATCGTCGCGACCACGTTCGTGGTGTCGAGTCTCGTGTACGGCCACAGCGTGGCGTTCGTGTCCGGGGCGGTCATCACCGCACTCGCGGCATGGGCCTGGTGGTTCGTGCCGCTGGTGACCTTCCGTCGCCGTTGAGCCGCCCACTCGACGTTTGTCGTTTCCGGCGCACGGGTACGCCACATCGGCGGGGCCCACGAACGCCGCGCAGGAGGATGAGCGACATGACCGACCCGAACGTGCCCGACGAGGCGAGTGGTGCCACGACGCTGTTGGAGGTGCTCGGCGAGGCCGCGGACGCCGGCTACCGCGAACAGTTCGTCGTCAACGACGACGGCGATCTGCGCTGTACCCAGTGCGACACGACGGTGGCGGTCGCCGACTTCGACGTGGAGGGCTATCACCGACTCGAGGGCGCCAGCGACCCCGCCGACATGCTCATCGTGGTCTGGGGCACGTGTACCGGATGCGGCCGGGGCGGCGTCGCAACGATCGGATACGGCCCGAACGCCGGGCCGGCCGACGACGCAGCGTTGGAGGCGCTCGACCTCGACGACGTACACGACGGCGCCGGTACTGCGCCGCCGACGAACGGCTGACCTCGCAGGCCGGACTCGACGAGCGGTCCCGCGGGCCGGTCACGAACATATGTGGTAATCACGGATGCGGACCTCGGCGAACGTGCCGGAGACTGCCGGTCATGGGTATCGGTGTGCAACGACTTCGGAACCGATGGTGGATGTTGGCCATCGTCAGTGTGCTGGCAGGAGGTGCGGGCTTGATGGGATCGGCATCGGCGTCGACGGATCCCTCCGCATCCGCGTTCGTGCCGGTGTCCCCGTGCCGCTTGTTCGACACGCGACCGGAGTTCCAGGTCGGGAGTCGGGCGACGCCTCTCGGGGCGAACGAGTCGCACACGGTGTCAGCCACCGGGGCGTCGGGCGACTGCAACCTGCCCGCCGGCATCTCCGCCGTCACGCTCAACGTCACCGCGGTGGGTGCGACCGCCCCGACCTTTTTGACCGTGTACCCGGCGGATGTCACGCGACCCGATGCATCCCACCTCAATCCGAGTCCGGGGCAGCCTCCGACCCCGAATGCGGTCAACACCGGCGTGAGCCCCGATGGCCGGTTCGCCGTCTACAACCTCGCCGGCCAGGTGCACGTGTTCGCCGACGTCGTCGGCTACTTCGTCGAGCACGATCACGACGACCGGTACTACACCAAGTCTCAGGCCGACGATCGATACGCGGCGAAGGCCGACGTCGGCAGCGCATTCACCTCGACGGTCGTGGTCGGCCCCGGCCCCGGTGCGGCCGCTCGCCTCGAGGATGTCGCCACCACGGGGGACGGTGGGCAGCCGATGGTCATCTACCTCGAACCCGGCACCTACTACGTCGACGGGTTCGAGATCGCTCCGGGCGTGTCGATCGCCGGTGCCGGTCGGGGCGTGACCACGATCGAGACCAGCAACCCGCTCACGATCTCCGGTTTCAGCTTCGGAACGACGCGACTGGCCGACCTCTCGTTGCGATCCAGCAACGCGGAACCGGTGCTCGTGACCCAGCGTCCGGTTCGGCTCGAGGCGGCCGAGGTCTTCGTTCCCACCGGCGGGAACCAGGCGGGCATCGTCGCCGGCGGCTCGATGGAGATCATCGACTCCGATCTCACGATCTCCCGCTTCACCAGCCAACTCCCGGCGATCTCGTCCGAAGGCGACCTGACGATTCTCGGCAGTCGGTTGTTCAAGAACGGTGGAGGCTGGACCATCTGGGTCGAGGACGCAAACGTTCGAATCCGCGACTCCGTGATCGAGAGCGACTACGGACAGGGCATCCACTTCGACGCCGACTATTCCAGTCTCGAGATCGGCAACTCAGAGATCATTCCGCAGTTCGGCAGCACCGCGATCGAGGTGGACGGCGTGAATGCGAACGGGGCGATCGCGAACTCGACGGTCTACGGCAACCTCGTGGCTCCCGGGGCCGGAACCGCGCAGATCAACGTCACCACGGTGACCTGGTGGAACGGTGTGGCCAGCGGCGCCGTCCTGTGCCGTGGTGTCGCCACCGGTGCTGCGTTCCACGACACGACGTGTCCGTCGTAGGGCCGAGCACGAGCCTGCACGTCGGAGCGAGTCGACACGATTCGGATCGCGCGATCGGGCGCCGTTCAGGTGCGCGGCGACGGGAGTCCGTGCAGTCGGAGGGCGACGAGCTCCGTTCGCGATCCGACGTCCAACCGCCGGTACACGCGTGAGAGGTGCGACTCGACGGTCCGAACGCTGATCGCCAACTCCTGTGCGATCTGACGATTGGTCCGACCCTGACACACCAGCTCGACGACGCGGAGTTCGGCACCGGTCGGTTCGGTTTTCTCGGCCTCGCGGCGTGACCCGAGGCGTTGGCGTTCGGAACCGACCAGGCGCGCGAACGCCCCGGCACCCAGATCGTCGAAGACCGCCTCGGCGGCATCGAGCGCGTCCGCGGCGCGTCGGCGGCGCCCCGAGCGCAGGTGGGCGCGTGCGATGGTCAGGTGGGCGCGACCGATATCGAACGGACGCAGGCCGTTCGTCCGTCCCGAGATCAGGTCGGACAGATCGGACAGGTCCGTCGACGTGGCCGTTCGCGGTTCGATTGCCACCCGTGCGGTCGCCGCCGTCAGCCGGGTCGGCGCAGAACCGGTGGAGGCGGCGGCACGACCCAGTGCAGCCGCGGCCTCCGTCGCCTGTTCCGTTCGGCCGGTGGCGACGAGCGCCTCCACGTAGTCGAGCCGCCAATCGAAGGCCCGTGCGTCGTCGACGC
>CAXAWD010000373.1:0-4261 GCA_963972325.1 uncultured Acidimicrobiaceae bacterium | reverse complement strand
CCGACGATGGCGAGGTCGTCGTCGGGGTGCTCGTCGAGAACGTCTCGCTCGGCCTCGCGATGTGTGCCGAGCGGGCCGCGATGTTCGCGGTGGTGGCGCGCGGTGCCAAGCCGACCCGACTCGCCCTGGCCGCTCCGAGCACGGGTGAGTCGCAGACGTGGCCGTGCGGCGCGTGTCTGCAGGTCGCGCTCGAGCTCGGTGGGAGGGACATGATCGTCGTGGTCGGCGACGATGCCGACGGACCGGTCGACTCGTCGACGGTCGGTGACCTCCTGCCGAACGGACCGAAGATCGATCTCGGCGACGACTGAAGCGGCGTCTCAGCCGAGGTCCTTGCGGTACTCGACCTCGGGGACCTTGACCTCGCAGTAGTCGTCGAAGTCGGCGGTCATGCCTGACGCGGCCCACCCGAACTTCTCGTAGAAGGCGCGGGCACGCGGGTTGTCGTCGAGAACCCACAGTACGGCGGACTCGAATCCCTCGGCGCGCAGGCGCGTCTCGGTGTGGTCCATCAACTCGGCGGCGAGACCCGTCCCCCAGACGTCCGGGTGCAGGTAGAAGGCCCACACCTCGCCGCGACCGGTGAAACCTCGGGCGCGTTCGCGCTCGGGGCCGTACGACGCGAAGCCGACGACTCGTTCACCGTCGTCGTCCGGCGTGACCGCGACGGCGACGCGATGACCGGGGGCGAAACGCCACAGGTTCCAGAACGACCGTCGGGACGAATCGAAGTCGTCGGCGTACAGGACGGACCGCGGGAAGACGTGGGCGTATCCGGCGCGCCACGACGCGACCTGGACGTCGGTGATGCCGTCGGCGTCGGAACGCGACGCAGGACGAATGTCGAAGACCATCGCTCCAGTGTGACAAACGTGGCCCGTGGCCACCCGATGCGATCGGGGTCAGACGGCGAGGAGGTCGCGAGCGCCCGTGTCGCTGGACGGATGGCGCAGCTTGCTCATCGCGCGAGCCTCGATCTGGCGGATGCGCTCGCGGGTGAGGTTGAAGTGTTCGCCGACTTCTTCCAGGGTTCGCGGTTCGCCGCGGTCGAGGCCGAAGCGGAGCTTGAGGATCTCGCGCTCGCGCTCGTCGAGCGGCGCCAGCAGACGGGCGATCTCTTCGGGCAGCAGTGCGGTGGCGGCCACCTCGAACGGCGACTCGGCCGAGCGGTCTTCGACGACGTCGCCGAGCTCGGCATCGCCGTCTTCGCGCATCGGCTCGGACAGCGAGAGCGGCTCGGCGGCGAAGCGGAGTGCCTCGGTGACCTTCTCCTCGGGCATCTCGACTTCCTTCGCCAGTTCGGCGAGGGTGGCCGGGCGGCCGTACTTGAGTTCGAGCCGCGAGCGGGCCTTTTGGAGGCGGGCGAGCGTGTCGCCGGCGTGCACCGGGAGCCGAATCGTGCGGCCGGTGTTGGCGATGCCGCGGGTGATGGCCTGACGGATCCACCAGGTGGCGTACGTCGAGAACTTGAAGCCCTTGCGCCAGTCGAACTTCTCGACGGCGTGCATCAGGCCGAGGTTGCCCTCTTGGATCAGGTCGAGCAGCGGGAGGCCGGACGCCTGATACTTCTTGGCGATCGACACCACGAGGCGCAGGTTCGACTGGACGAACTGGCGCTCGGCCTCTTCGCCCTTGCGGGCGAGGCGGCGGAACTCACGCTTCTTGGCCGGGGTGACTTCCTTGCCGCCGGCGTCGAGCTTCTCGATCGCCTCCTTGCCGGCTTCGATCGCTTTCGCGAGACGGACCTCGTCGTCTTTGGTCAGCAGGGTGTACTGGCCGATATCGGTGAGATACAGGCGGACGAGGTCTTCGTCGTCACGGTCGACGCGATCTTTGGCCACGTTGTCGGCTCCCTTGGGTCCGTTGCTTGGGCGAGTCGCCGTACCGGCGATCGTTGATGCCTCTCAGATCGTCTGGTCGGTGCTGACGTACGGGGTGCCACTCCCGTTCGCCTTGCGGGCTGCACGATCCACCAGGTCACTGAAGGGTTGTGCTAACGATACCGACGCCCATCAGATGGCCAACCAGCGGGGCCCGTTTCCGGTGTGGATAACTGTGTTCCGTATGAATGGTCAGGTGCTATCTGTAATTCAGATCACCATGTATCGCTCGGACGGGCCCCGAGATCACCGTCGTCCGCCCCCGATCGGGTGACGGAACGTGACCGCCGCAGGGGTCCGAGCGCAGGGCCCCGATGAGGGCAGCCGGTATGATTGTCGGTCAACCGCCGCCCTTCGGGGCGCGCAGATTCCGAAGGAGGGATCGATGGCGAATCCGGTTCTGAACGATCGAGCATTGGCGCAGGCATCCAACAACTGGGCGGCGCCCGAGCCGAGCACCGACTACTTCCCACCCGTCAGCGACGGGCCCCGCAGCCCCTACGTCCGCGAGACGATGACCGTCAACGGCGTGATCAGCGCCACGGCCACCCTGTTCGTGCTGCTGCTCGCCAGCGCCACGTTCGGCTGGCTGTCGACCGGCGCACCCGAAGAGGTGCTGTTCACCGACGGCACCGTCGGCTACCAGAACACGATCCCGATGCTCGCCTGGGGTGGCCTGATCGTCGGTATCGGCCTGACGTTCCTGCTGATGTTCAAACCACACCTGGCGAAGTTCATCGCGCCGATCTACGCGATCGCCGAGGGCTTCTTCGTCGGCGCGATTTCGCGCGCCTACGAAAACGTGTACGACGGTCTCGTCGTCCAGGCGGCCGGTATGACCCTCGCGGTGTTCGCCGTGATGCTCGTGCTCTATCGCACCGGCGTCATCCGGGTCACCGAACGGTTCCGCAAGATCGTGGTCACCGCCACGATCGGCGTGATGGTGTTCTACGGCGTCAGCATGCTGATCAGCCTGTTCGGCGGTTCGGTCAGCTTCCTGTCGAGCCCGAGCCTGCTCGGCATCGGGTTCAGCGTGCTCGTCGCCGGTCTGGCGGCGTTCAACCTGGCGCTCGACTTCGACTTCATCGAGAAGGGGTCGAAGCAGGGCCTCGACAAGAACTTCGAGTGGTTCGCGGCGTTCGGTCTGCTCGTCACGATCATCTGGCTCTACCTCGAACTGCTCCGTCTGCTCGCCAAGCTGCGCGAGCGGTGACACCCACCGGTGAGGCGGTCGCCGCGTCCGCGGCCGGCGCCGCGCTCGCGGGCGCGGTCGGGTCGCTGGTCGGCGCCACGGCGCCCGCTGCGTTGATCGGCGGCGTCAACGGGTTCATCAGCGGCCGACGCGGCATCTACGACTGGCGGTCGGCCAAGGGCGTCGGTGCGTTCGTGCTCGACTCCACCTGGGCGCTCACCACCACGTTCTCCGGTGTCGTCGCCCACGGCGTCGGGGCCCTGCGCGGCGACGCCGGCTACTCCGACGAGCTGAGCCGCCGCCGGAACCGTCACGTCTACGCACGGGGCTTCCAGCCGCGCCGACGATTCGCGACCACGTTCGGCAACGTGATCAACGGTGCCGGCGACGTCAGCAAGCCTCGCCGGGCGAAGCTGGTCACCGATCACGAAGACGTCCACGTCTGGCAGGCGCGCGGATTCGGGCCGCTGTACCCGGTGCTCTACCTCGGGTGGATGGCCGGCGGGGGCATCGCCGGTGCCCTGGTGTGGTTGCTGCGGCGCCGTGACGAACCGTTCACCAAGGTCGTCGAGTCGTGCGCCTACTACCTCAACCCGTTCGAGTACTGGGCGTACAGCCGCGACGACCATTGGCCGCCCAGCGGGTTGCTGCCGTCGATCGGTCCGAAGCGTCCGATCGTGCGCAGCTTCGCCAGCTTCCGCTGACCGAGGCGGTCAGGCCCGCTGCGGCCATGTCCGCGATGTGATCAGGGATCGTGGAGGTCGGCGAGGTCGCGACGAACGAGCGTGATCACACGACGGGTTGCGGGATCCAGGTCGGCGTCGGCGCGGTGTGCGAGCCCGTCGAGATCGGCGATCATCTCGCCGAGCAGCGAGCGGTAGGCGTCGGCATCGGGCGCGTCGGGTAGGCGCGTGCGGCTCGCGTCGGCGACCGCAGCGTCGAGGTCGACGGGTGGGATCGCCGGCGCACGGTCGGCCCACAGCTGTGCGTGCCAGGCGTGGCGGTGGCATGCGGTCGAGTACCAACGTCGCGCCGCGCCGGTGGCGTTGTCGTCGGCGGCCGTGACCCACGCGCCGAGTTCGCGGAACAGGTCGAGGCTCAGCGCCCGCTGGTGAGCGCACACATCGCCCAACTCGACGATGCCGAGCGGGGTGGCGCTCACGATGTCACCGTCCACCAGGCTGCCTCG
>CAXAWD010000372.1:0-4263 GCA_963972325.1 uncultured Acidimicrobiaceae bacterium | reverse complement strand
CGAGCGCGCGCTCAAGACTCGACGCGATGAGCGAATCGTCCTCGACCAGAAGCACCGAACCGGCCACGGTCGCACGATACGTCCGCCGGCGAGCAGGGAAAACCGCTGCTCGGGCCGCAGGATCAGTCGGTGAGGCCGAGCACCGGCGGGAGCCATTCGTCGACACGTTCGACGATCGCGTCGTCGCTGCGCCCGAGCGCATGACCGTCGTTCGGCAGCACCACCAGCTCTCCGTGACCGGCGATCATGCGGACCATCTCGCTCGACTGCAGCGGCAGCAACTCGTCGCTGTCGCCGTGGAACAGCAGCAGCGGTCGGCCGGCGAGCGCGCCGGCGACCTCGCACCCCGCCGACTGCGTCGCGAACGTGACGACGGCCGCGACCTCATCGGTCATCACCACCGCCACCCGCACCGCGACCGCGCCGCCGAAGCTGTGGCCCATCACGACGACGCGCTCGGCCCCGTCGTCGATCGCCGTCTCGACCGCACAGGCGACGTCGTGGGCACAGCGATCGAGGTCGTTCGGCACCCGATACCCGACCCGGTACACCGCGACGCCACGCTGCGGCCAGATCGACCCGAACCGGTGGAACAGCGCATTGCCGGGCCCCAACACGCCACCCATCGCACCGCCGCACGTGACGATCGCCGCCCGCGTGCGATCCGCAGGCCGATGTGTGAAGACGGTCAGCAGCCCCTGGGGCGTGTACGTCTCGCGATGCTCCAGGCCCGGCGCGAGCTCGACCGCCGAACTGGCGAACACCTGCAGCGACCCGAGCGCCGACACCGACTCTGACACGTTTGCGACCCTACGGGTACCGGCGCATGGGTGGCGAGACGGCCAAGCACTAGGGTCGCCACTCGTGGCCGATCAGCAGGAGTTCGCCGACCAGGCGATGGAGTACGCACCGCAGCTCTACTCCGCAGCGCTCCGCATGACACGCAACCGTGCCGACGCCGAAGACCTCGTGCAGGAGGCGTACCTGCGCGGTTTCCGCAGCTTCCACACGTTCGAGGAGGGCACCAATCTCCGGGCGTGGCTGTTCCGTATCCTCACCAACGCCTACATCAACCGGTACCGGGCCAAGCAGCGGCGCCCGCAGGAGAGCGATCTCGGTGAGATCGAAGACCTGTACCTGTACCGCCGGCTCGGGTCGATGGAGACCGCCGCGGCCGGCATGTCCGCCGAAGAACAGTTCCTCGACGTGTTCACCGACGACGAGGTGAAACAGGCGCTCGAAGACCTCCCCGACAACTTCCGACTCCCGGTGTTGCTCGCCGATGTCGAGGGGTTCGCGTACAAGGAGATCGCCGAGATGCTGGACATCCCGATCGGCACCGTGATGTCACGGCTCCATCGGGGAAGAAAAGCGATGCAACGTGCGTTGTACGACTACGCCAAGGCTCGTGGGCTCACCACGACCTTCGACGAGAAGCACTCCGACGACTGATACTCCCATGGGCGACTGCAGAGAAACCATCCGAGAACTCGACGCCTTCCTCGACGGCGAGTTGCCCGCCGACGTGCACGACCACATCCGCGCCCACCTCGGCGACTGCGTCGACTGTCACCAGGCGTTCGACTTCCAGGCGGAGCTGAAGCTCGCGATCCGCCGCAAGTGCAACAACGACGAGATGCCCGCCGGTCTCCTCGCGCGCATCGAGATGTGCTTCGACGAAGACTTCGACGGCGACGGCATCATCGGCGCTCCCGACGGGCACGAGACCTCCGGTCCGTCCTGACCCCTCCGCACGCCAGGCCGCCCACGGCCGCCCGCGCCGTCGCCGGCCTGGTCGGGGTCGGCGCGCTGCTCACCACCGCTGCGCTCCTGCTGTCCGATCGTGCACCCGGCATCCTGCGGTCGCTGTTCGGCGACCGCGCTCGACGCCTGTGGGAACGGATCGACGCCGGCAGCCGCGTCGACCTCCCCGCCGGGGCGGACGTCGCCACGCAGCCCGACTTCGTCGTGCACATCGTGCTCTGGACCCGTGGTCACCGTGCTCATCGGGCTCACGATCTGGACGTGGCGCGGACTGGTGGTCGCCGCCGCGCTGCTCGCCGCCGTCGGCATCGGGCTCGAACTCGCCCAGGGCAGATTCGCCACCACCCGGAACGTGGAGGCGTCCGACGCTCTCGCCAACCTGATCGGGATCGGTGTCGGGGCAACCCTCGCCGGGCTCTGCTACCTGGCCTGGTCGGCAGCCGCAGCGCTCCTCCGAACGTCTCGACCCGACCGAACTTGAGCCGGGACTCCCCCGGGTCGCTACGCTGGCCGCATGCTTGCTGCACAGATCTGGCACTGGTGGATCGGTCTCGTCATGTTGATCGCCGGTATCGGTGCCACCGTCGGGTTGATCGGCGGATACCTCAAGACGGTGACCTCGCAGCGGTACCCCGGCGGCAAGCGCGAACGCGAGCAAGAACTCTGACATCCGGCGACGGGCCACGCGACGCTCCGGCGTTCGCAGCACTGCTCGATCGCTGCACGTTCCCGTCGTCCGGTACCCCGATCGACTGCGCCTTCTCCGGCGGAACCGACTCCACCGCGCTCCTCGCGCTCGCGCAACGCGCCGGCCTGGTCGTGACGGCGCATCACGTCGATCACGGCATCCGCCCCGAGTCGCACGACGAGGCCGGAGCCGCCCACCGCATCGCGAACGAGCTCGGCGTGCCGTTCCGTCTGCACCGCGTGTCGGTCACGGCGGGCCCCAACCTCGAGGCCCGAGCTCGGGCCGCACGACGCGGCGCCTTGCCGGTCGGCACCGCGACCGGTCACACGGCCGACGACCAGGCTGAAACGGTGCTGCTCCGGTTGCTCCGCGGCAGCGGCAGCGCCGGTCTCGGTGCGATCCGCCCCGGTCCGACCCACCCGATCCTGGCGCTGCGACGCGCCGAGACTGCAGCGGTCTGTGAGGCGATCGGCATCGACCCGGTCCACGACGCCTCCAACGACGTGGCCGACGTCTGGCGCAACCGGATCCGCGGTGAGGCCCTGCCCCTGCTCACCGACATCGCCGGGCGTGATCTGGTCCCGATCATCGAGCGCACGGCGGCACTGCTCCGTGACGACAGCGACTTCCTCGACCGGCTGGCCGGCGAGATCGACCCCACCGACGCGCTCGCGCTCGCCGCGGCGCCAGAGGTGCTGGCGCGCCGGGCGGTCAGGTGCTGGCTCGCCGACGGTGGGTATCCGCCCGACGCCGCCGCGGTCGAGCGGGTACTCGACGTCGCCCGTGGCACGGCGATCGCGTGCGAGTTGCCGGGCGGCCGCCGAGTCGAACGGTCGAACCAGCGCCTTCGCATCGCCGAAACACGTCTCTGACCGCCCGTCGCCCATGTGACGACCTTGTGACATGGGACCTCCGAATTGCTCGCCCACGTGGGGGAGGTAGAGTCGGACCCCGCAATGCCATCGCCTCACGTTCTCCCCAGCAACCGAAACCAGGAATCCCGCTGATGCCGCCGAAGCTGCGCGGCAAATGGGCGTTGGGCATCAAACCCCGGCACTTCACGTGGATCCTGAAGGACAAGCTGGCGATCTGTGAGCGTCCCGGTGGCTACGGCGACAACCATCGCCGTGTCCGTCGCCAGGAGGAGATCATCTGGATCCGAGAGAACGGGTTCAACTACGTGATCTCGATCATCCAGGCACCGCACAACCTGCACAACTACGACGATCTCAACCTGGCGTACCGGCACCGGCCGTTCAAGGCCGACGAGCGCGACGCCTGGCTGACGGCGTTCTACCGCGAACTCGACGACCTGTTGAAGAACGGCGCCAAGCTGCTCGTGCACGGCGAGGAGCTGGGCGACCGCCTGGTCGGCATCATGGGTGGGTACATCCGATGGTCGGGCCTCGTCGACGACGACACCAAGGCGATCGCGGTCACCGAGCGGCTCACCGGCCGCCAGCTCGACCCCTGGGCCCGCGACGTCATCATGGCCGCCGCCGACCTGCGCCCCTGACCCCGTTCGCCATGCCGGGCTCCGGCGACCCGCCGCGACGTCATAGGCTCGGGGAATGAGCGACACTCCGGCGAGCTGGCACCCCGACCCGACCGGTCGGCACGAACTCCGGTACTGGGACGGATCTGCCTGGACCGATCACGTCAGCGACCACGGGGTCACCGGCACCGACCCCGTCGACGCTCCCGCGGCACCCGAGGGCACCCGGATGGACCGGCTCGACAGCGGTCTCACCCTCGGCAACGAGGGCAAGGCCGAGACGATCGACCAACAACTCCACGGCGCGGGTCACCGA
>CAXAWD010000371.1:0-4272 GCA_963972325.1 uncultured Acidimicrobiaceae bacterium | reverse complement strand
GTGATGACCGACTGCTGCACGGGGTCCCAGTCGCCACGCATCTCGCGGGGTCGACGGAGCATGGCCTGGCAGCGGGCGGCGATCTCGTCGGGGGTGACGGGCATCGACACGGCGTCGTCGGCTCCCGATCGCAGGATCTCGACGCGAGCGCGGTCGCGTCCGGCGGATTCGATACAGAGCAGATAGCTGTCGGTCGCACTGCGGAGCTGCTGGTACAGCGGTCGGCTGTCCTTGTCGTGCATCTCGGTGTCGACGACGAGAACGTCCGGTGAGAACGACTCGGCGAGGATCGCAACGGCATCGGCGTCGCTGGGCGCACTGACCGAGAAGCCGGCGGAACGGAGCCCGGCTTCGTTGGTGCGCCGCAGACGAAGGTCGTCGATGGCGAGCAATACTCGAGGGGAAAACTGTGTGTTGGGTTCCATGGTGAGTCGTGCAGTCGTTCGGTGAGCGGCTGTGATTCACGTATCGGCCGAGGGGTGGTCCGACTCAAGCGGTTTTGTTCGAATTTCATCTGGTTACGGTGTTCTCGTGACCGAGAGCATGCGTGCGTACGTCCGGCGAACCGTGGCCGACCGCAACCCGATCGACGACGCCGAACGCGGCAGTATCACGACGTTCCTCACCCGCTATGACGCGTTGGTGGACCCGATGGACCAGGAACTCGATCCGATCCACGTGACGGGCTCGGCGATCGTGACCGGACCACGCGGCGTGGTGCTGCTGCGGCACAAGCGGCTCGGCCTCTGGTTGCAGCCCGGTGGTCACGTCGATCCGGGTGAGATGCCGTGGGAGGCGGCGTTGCGCGAAGCGCAGGAGGAAACGGGCCTGGAGGTCGACTTCGCCACGGTCGGCGACGACGGTGTGCCGCCGCTCGTGCACGTCGACGTGCACCCGGGCGGCCGGGGGCACACACACCTCGATCTCCGATACCTGGTCGACGGTGGCGACGCCGACCCCGACCCACCCGACGGCGAGAGCCAGGAGATCGGGTGGTTCACGTGGCCCGAGGCCGTCGAGCGGGCGAGCGACGACCGGCTCACGACGCTGCTCCGACATCTCTCGCCGTGAGGTGACGGGCGTCGAGCCGGGCCGGCCCTGCCCTGGTAGCAGGTCGGTAGCAGGCGGCCCGATCGTCGGGCGCGGGTCGGCGGCGTCGCACTAACTTCGCCGGGATGCGGCGGACACAACGACGACGAGTCGGAACGATGCTGGCGATCTGTGTGGCGATCACGGCATGTTCGGGCGGTGGCGACGATCCGGTCACGAACGAACCGGACGACACCTCGGGCGCGGTGATCGACGACGATGGGACCAGGACGTCCGTCCCCTCCGACGGCGCGTCCA
Source organism: uncultured Acidimicrobiaceae bacterium (assembly GCA_963972325.1). Classification (GTDB taxonomy): domain Bacteria; phylum Actinomycetota; class Acidimicrobiia; order Acidimicrobiales; family Ilumatobacteraceae; genus Ilumatobacter. The sequence goes on along the minus strand of CAXAWD010000371.1, from coordinate 2,925 downwards.
CGAGCAGCACGACGCCGGCCGGTACCACGCCGAGCAGCACCACATCGACCACGACGACCAGCACGGTTCCGGAGCCGGAGATCCTGCCGGTCGGCGCGGTGTGGACGTCGTCGACGGTCGAGACCATCGGGGGTTCGAGGTTTCGCGGTACGTCGTTGTCGACCGTCGGCGACGAACTCTGGATGACCGGCGCGCGCTGGAACGCACCGGCGGCGTGGCGATCGTCCGACGGTGTCGAGTGGACGCCGGTCACGATCGAGGCGCCGATCGACTCCACGGCCGTCGTCGTGCTCGGCATGCTCGACCGACCGGATGGCGGGTACCTGGCCTGGGGCACGCACTCGACGTCGTGCACCGCCAACGACGACCGTGGCGGCGGATACAGGGAGACCGGGATCTGCCGACGCAATCGGCCGGTGGTGTTCCTGTCCGACGACGGCACGTCGTGGCGACGGGTCGACCCGCCATCCTCCGGGTCGGTGGTGTTCGGCGAGGTGACGCGGGTCGACGACGGTTTCGTCGCGGTCGGCACCCATCGCGGCCCCGACTGGTACGGGATGGTCTGGTCGTCGCCCGACGGGGAAACCTGGGAGCTCGTCCGCGAGCTGCGTGGGGCCGAGGGTCCGATCAGCGCCAACGAGGTGCTGTGGGACGGTGACACGCTCGTGGTGCTGGCGCACGAGCACCCGTGTTCGCAGAACGACATCAACGACAACACGCCCGGGTGGATCCTCGGGTCGGCATGGGCGAAGCACCTCCGCATGTACGCGGGGCCGGACGTACAGTCGCTCGAGGCTGTCGATCCGGCGGACCACCCGCTGCTCGAACCGCCGATGCCGGTCGACTGCGCCGTCGACCGAGCGTTCGACCTCGCGAAGGAGCCGTACGCAAACGCGACCGGGAGTGTCATCGGTGGGCAGATCGTCCTGTTCGACTTCGCGCCGCTCCTCGAGCCGGTGGCCTCGGACGACGACGAGTCCGGTGAAGAGGCGGAGGTGCCGCGTCGGTTCGTGACGCTCGACGGCGGCACCTGGGTCGAGGGGGCGAGCGAGGGCGTGCCGCGTGTCGGTGCGGAGCCGGTCGACCTCGACGGCGAGCTCGCGTTCGCCGTGGGGAAGGGCCAGGACGAACTCACCGAGATGATCACCTATGTCCCGAACGGCGACGGCACCTGGTCGGAGCAGGAGGCGGACCGGCGGATCGTCGGCGGACTCTTGACGGTCGGCGGATTCGGTGACTCGGTCGTCGCCGTCACGTACCTGTACGAGGACCCGTTCTCGTCCATCCGCATCGCCGGCGACCCGTTCGAACTCGTGGCGTCGTCGACCCGCGCGGTCACCGCCGAGGAGTTGACGTACTGCGTGCCGGCGGCCGGTGAGGTCTGCCGTCAGGCGCGCTTCGCCGGTGTCGACGGGTACCCCGATCTCACCGATGCCGACTTCGGCGGCGCCGAGATGTGGTTCGCCGAGCTCGGGAGCGGCGACTACTCGGGTGCGTCGTTCGTCGGGGCGCAACTCCAGGGAGCGGTGTCGGACGCCAGTGCGAACTTCGCCGGAGCCGACTTCTCCGGCGCCCGGCTCAACGGGTCCGACCTCCAAGACGTCGCCGGAGCGAACTTTGCCGGAGCCGACCTGACCGATGCACGCATCGGGTTCTCCGACCTGCCCGCATCGTTCGACGGGGCGGTGATCGTCGATGCGAACCTCGACGTGATCAGGGGCGCCGACGACGAGTTCGCCACGCTGGAGCTGTCGTTGGCCGGGTTCGACCTGACCGACACCAGCATCAGCGGCCCGATCGGCGACGGTGAGGTTCGGCTGGTCGTGACCGACCTGCGGGGTGCCGTGCTCGACGGCACGTACTTCTACGCCGTCGATCTGACCGGCGTGCCGGTGGACGAGGGGGTCGACTGGGAGAACGTGAAGGTCTGGGACAACTCGCTGTGCCCCGACGGTCTGCCCCCGACCGACGGACCGATCGGGACCTGCGTCCGCGACGAGTAGCACACGACGGGTTGCAATCGGACGAGTCGGCCGCGGCGAGCACGACGCGACGGGTAGGGAGCGGCAAAAAAATCCGGAGGAGCCACTTGTGTTCTAGTTACCGGGTATGCATACTCGGTAACTATGCGAGGTCGCCGTGGCAGTTCGTGAGGGGTTGTTGTCCCTGCTCCAACCCGGCCCGCGGTACGGATACCAGCTCAAGACCGAGTTCGAGGCCGTCACCGGTGGTGTCTGGAAGCTCAACGTCGGGCAGGTCTACACGACCCTCGACCGGCTCGAACGGGACGGTCTGGTGCTGGTCGGCGTGTCCGACGACGACCAGAAGTCGTACTCGCTGACCGCCGCCGGTCGCGAGGAGCTGGGTGCCTGGTGGCAGGCCACGCCGGCGGAGAACCCGCCGCCGCGTGACGAGCTCATGCTCAAGGTGTTGATGGCGATCGAGGCGGGCCGCGAACACGCCCTCGACGTGATCACCCGCCAGCGCACCGCGCTGTTCTCGCTGCTCCAGCGTCATCGGCGCGATCGGCCCGCCGACGTGACCGACCCGGAGTCGCTCGCCGCCCGACTCGTCGTCGACGCGCTGGTCGTGCGGGCCGAAGCCGACCTCCGCTGGCTCGACCTGTGCGAGTCACGACTGAACACACCCATCACGCAGAACCCTGCGTCCCCGAACACTCAGAACCCCGAAAGAGCCAACTCATGAACGCATCCGCACCCGTCGTCGAATACCGCGACGTCATCAAGTCGTTCGGTACCGGCGAGACCGAGGTCCGCGCGGTCAACGGCGTCGACCTGGCGATCCGGCCCGGCGAGTTCGTCGCCGTCATGGGCCCGTCGGGCTGCGGCAAGTCGACGCTCCTCCACCTCGGTGGCGGGCTCGAACTGCCGACCGCCGGCCAGGTGCTGTTCGACGGCACCGATC
>CAXAWD010000370.1:0-4282 GCA_963972325.1 uncultured Acidimicrobiaceae bacterium | reverse complement strand
CTCGGTCGTGACCGCCGGATCGGTGGACGTGTCGCCGTCGATCAGCAACTGATCGAACTCGGAGTCGCAGTAGAGCGTGAAGAACCCCGGGCACTTCCAGGCGTCGATCGTGCTCGGACCACTCAGCGACGTGAACGTGTAGTCGGCGCTCTCACCGAGGACCTCGTCGAGGTAGGTGGTGAGTTCGCGGCCCTCGAGCTCGACGTTGAAACCGACGTCGGTGAGCTGTGCCGTCACGACTTCCTGGATCGGCGGGAACTCCGCGATCGTCAGGTACTTGAACGGGATCGTCATCCCCTCGGCCCCGGCCTCGGCGAGCAGCTCGCGAGACTTGTCGGGATCGTAGGGATAGGGGCAGTAGTCGCTGGCCCACGGTTCGTTCGGCGGGTTGACGAACGTGCACGTCAGCTCACCGAGGCCGGCAAACGCTGCGTCGACGATCGGCTGGCGATCGATGGCGTGGTTGATCGCCTGGACGATCTTCGGGTCCTGGAACTCGGGAGCGGTCGCATTGAGGCTGAGGTACGAGATCTCGAACCCTGCAATCGTCTTGATCTCGAAGCCGTCTTCTGCGTCGATCTCGTTGACGCGGTCGATGCCTTCGCCGAGGATCGCTGAGATGACATCGACGTCGCCGGCGAGCAGCGAGTTGATGCTGGCGGTCTCGTCGGTGATGAAGCGCCAGGTGACGTCGGAGAAGAACGGGGCGTCGCCCCAGTAGTCGTCGAATCGGCTCAGCTCCACGGCCACGTCGGGCTTCCACTCCACGAACGTGAACGGGCCGGTGCCGATCGGGCCCTGGGCGACCTGCTCGGTGGTGCCCTCCGCAACGATGGCCGAGCTGATCGTCGCCATGCCGTTGAGGAACGCCTGGCTCGGTTGCGTGAGCGTCACGACGACGGTGCGGTCATCGGTGGCCTCGATCGACTCGACGGCGTCGAACGGCGTGGTGATGTCGCCATCGCCGGCGCGGTTGAACTCCAGCGACTCGACGACATCGGCCGAGTCCAGGTCGCTGCCGTCGTGGAACTTGCCCTCACGAATCGTGAACGTGTAGATCGTGCCATCGTCGCTGACTTCCCACGATTCGGCGATCATCGGAGCGACGCTGCCGTCTTCCTGCTTCTCGACGAGCGTCTCCACCACGTTGTAGAGCAGCGGTGCCTTGATTGCGGTCGCCCCGCTCTTGGTGTAGTCCCAGTTCGGCGGCTCCTGAGCGGCCGCGACCGTGAGCGTTTCGTCGGCAGCCGGTTCGTCGGTCGCCGCGTCATCCCCGGTTGCCTCGTCGGCGGTTGCCGGTTCGTCGGCCGTTGCCGGCTCGTCGGCGGCGTCATCGTCGCCCCCACATGCCGCTGTCACCAGCGCGAAGGTCATGACCAGTCCTACGGCCAGCCGACCCTTCTTGTCGGTCCTCATCATCGGATGCTCCCCCTTGGTGTTGGCCCTGGCTCTTCGCGATGACGCCAGCACCCAGGACAGCACTGACGACGTGAGCGACCCAGCTAGTGAAACTGAATCATCACTCATTGGAACAGTAGCCCTCCCTCGACTGTCGGTCAATGGCCGGCCGAAGCAATGGACGCAACACTCGAGCACCACCAGCGCCCGCCGTCCGGCGCTGCGTCTGCAGGAGGTGCCGAGGCGGCGAGCGGCGCGCGGGGCGCCGCTCGCCCCCACCAGGCGCCTCCGAGGGACTGCTACTGTCGCGGAACGATGGTTCCAGCCAATAAAACTCCTGGCGCACGGCGATCACCGAAGGAACCGCCGAACATCATCCTGTTCAACATGGATGACGTCGGGATCGGCGACGTCAGCTCGTACAACGCCGAGTCGAAGGTGCCGACGCCGAACATCGACGCGGTGGCGGCTCGGGGCGTGTCGTTCGACGACGCCCACTCGACCTCCGCTGTGTGCACACCCTCGCGGTACAGCCTGATGACCGGCCGCTACCCGTGGCGTTCACCGCTCCCCTGGTCCGTGCACGCCGGGTACGAACCCCCACTGATCGACAGCAGCCTCCTCACGCTGCCGGCAATGTTGCAGCGCGCCGGCTATCGGACGATCGCCGTCGGAAAGTGGCATCTGGGGATGGATTGGCACCGCACCGACGGCACACCGATCACCTTGGACTCACCGCTCCCGTGGGACTATCCGACGGAGCAGTTCGAGCGGGAGATCGACTTCGCCGCGCCGCTCACCGGCGGTCCGGTCGACCGCGGCTTCGACCACTTCTTCGGGTGCGCCAACAACCCGACGTCGATGCCGCCCTACGCGTTCATCCGCGACCGGGCGTTCGTCGCGGCTCCGACCTCGTATCGCACTCCGTGCAGCCCGATCGACTCTCCGGCCGGGATGATCGCCCCCGGCTACCGGTTCGATGACGTCGACGAACGGTTCGTCGACGAGACGCTCGCTCTCCTCGATACGTGCCGGGACGACACCGTGCCCTTCTTCCTGTATCTGGCTCCGTCGGCCGCTCACGAGCCGTGTGCGGATGAGTTCGTGCCGGAGTTCGCGCGGGGTCGGAGCGATGCGGGAGCCCGGGGCGACCTCGTCTGGCTCGCCGACTGGATGGTCGGACGCATCGACCAATGGCTTGCCGCCAACGATCTCAGCGACGACACCTTGCTGGTCGTCACGAGCGACAACGGGGCCTTGCCGGGCGTGCGGCGACTCGACGAGCAGGGCGCGCTCGTGCTCGACGAACGCGGCGAGACGACGTGGGAGACCTTCGGCCACCGGTCGTCGGGCAACTGGCGCGGCTTCAAGTCTCACGTGTGGGAGGGCGGTCATCGGGAGCCGCTCGTGGCTCGCTGGCCGGGCGTGATCCCGGAGGGGTTTCGACGCCCCGACCTCGTGTCGCTGGCCGACATCTTCGCCACGCTCGCCGACGTGGTCGGCGCCGAGCTCGCCGAGACCGACGCGATCGACAGTCGCAGCTTCCTCCCCGCTGCACTGAACCGGACGTCGGTGCCCGAGCGGGAGATCGACATCCAGGAGTCGAGCCATGGTGCACTGATCGTCCGGGAGGGCAGCTGGAAGTGCATCTTCGGCACGGAGGGTTCTGGCGGCGGTTCTCCGTTCCCGCCGCCACGAGACGCGGTTCCGTCGACTCGCTCATCGCGTGGCCAGCTGTACGACCTGAGGCGAGATCCGACGGAACGAGAGAACCTCTGGGACCGCGAAGGCGATGTCGTCGACCGACTCCGCGGAATTCTGGACGGCGAGTTGTCGCGAACGACGGCACGGCGAACGGATCGATCATGAACAGAAAGGGCACTATCCATGACACCTGAGATCGCTGTCGCGACCACCTCGCTCCTCGGCGAGGGGCCGACTTGGGACGCGCCCCGTCAACGCCTGTTGTGGCTCGACGTCGACGGCCAGGAGTTCCATCGACTCGACACCGCGGGCTCCCACACCGTCGTGCCGCTCGAGCGCCGCGTGAGCGTGGTCGTGCCGGACGTCGACGGAGGGCTGGTCGCCGTCGCCGGACTCGACATCGTGCGCATCGACGAATCGGGCCGGATCGGTGACACGATCGCAACGCTTCCACCCGACGGCGAGGGACTGGCCAACGATGCGCGTTGCGACCCCGTGGGACGCCTGTGGGTGGGCACGGTCGACCGGTCCGGCGAGAAGCGGGGCGGGCTGTTCTGCGTGAGCGACGACGGCTCGATCGAGCAGGTTCGTGGCGGGATCGCACTGTCGAACGGCGTCGACTGGAGCCCCGACGGCCGTACGTGCTACTACGTCGACTCGCTCGCTCACTGCGTCGAGACGATCCACCTCGGCGCCGACGGCCTGCCGACCCACTCGGAACCACTCGTCAACGTCGACGCGATTCCCGACGGTCTCAGTGTCGACGCCGAGGGAGCGGTGTGGGTCGCACTCTGGGACGGCGGCGCCGTCCACCGGTACACGCCGGATGGTCGACTCGACCGCGTCGTCGACGTACCGGGCGGCTTCATCACGAGCTGCGCATTCGGTGGCCCGGACCTGACGACGCTGTTCATCACCTCGGCACGCGGTGGTCTCCCCGACGACCAACTGCAACGACAGCCGAACGCCGGCGCCCTGTTCGCACTCGATGTCGGTGTCGCCGGCCGGGGCTACACACCGTTCGGGACCGCGGGCTGAAGCGACCAGCCCACCGCCTGACGGGCCCGGCCGCCACGGCGCCCAAACGTCAAGGGAACTTTCCGGAAAGGAGCCTTGACATTTAGACAAGGGTCCTTTACGTTGGTCGGCATGCAGGAATCAACGACCCCCTCCCCGACCA
>CAXAWD010000369.1:0-4311 GCA_963972325.1 uncultured Acidimicrobiaceae bacterium | reverse complement strand
CTGATCCACCACTTCAAGATCTTCACCGAGGGCTTCAAGGTGCCCGAGGGCGAGGTGTACATGGGGATCGAGTCGCCGCGCGGTGAAATCGGGTGCTACATCGCATCCGACGGTTCGCCCACGCCGTACCGCATGCACATGCGCGCCCCGTCGTTCGCCAACATCCAGTGCCTGCCACACATGATGCGTGGTGGCCTGGTCGCCGACGCCGTCGCCGTGATCTCCAGCGTCGACCCGGTTCTGGGAGATGTGGACCGATGATGGGTTTCGAACTCACTCGTTCGGCTGCGCCTCTCTCCGTTCGTTCGAGAGGGCGCATCCCGAGCACGTCACGTGGGAACCGGGACGACTCCGTCGCCCCTGGGGCGGACTCGTTCGCGGTGCAGGCGACTGCTCTCGTCGGTTCGTCGGAGGTTGCTGCATGAGTCGGTTGAACGATCAGAACGTGGCGTTGGCTCGGGAGATCATCGCTCGGTACCCGAAGAAGAAGTCGGCGTTGATCCCGCTGGTGCACCTCTCCCAGGAGCAGAACGGGTACGTCACCGAAGACGCCATGCGCCACATCGCCGAACTGATCGAGGTCACGCCGGCCGAGGTCTACGGCACGGCCTCGTTCTACGAGATGTTTCGGTTCGAGCCGACCGGCAAGTACCTCATCAACATGTGCGGCACCATGTCGTGCGCGTTGATGGGCGCCGACGACCTCATGCACCACGCCGAGCGCAAACTGGGCATCAAGGCCGGCAGCACCACCCCCGACGGCCTGTTCACCCTGCAACACGCCGAGTGCCAGGCCGCGTGCACCGAGGCGCCGACGCTGCAGGTCAACTACCGGCACCGATTCCGCGTCACGCCGGAGGAGTTCGACCGACTGGTCGACGACCTGGCCGCCGGCGAACTCGATGACGAGATCCCGCCACACGGCACGCTCGGCCGCAACCGTCAGACGATCCCGGCCGACAAGGCCGTCGGCGCCGTGCCGCCCGACGAGGTCGACGGCGCGCCCGGTTGGGTCACGATCACGGAGGCCGAGTCATGACCGCAGCCGGTTCCTACCCCTGGGCCCCCGGGTTCTACGACGACGGCGACCGCCCCCAGATCGTCACCTCGCGGTTCCGGTACGACGACTCGCACACGCTCGACCGCTACCTCGCCACCGGCGGGTACGAGGGTTTGCGCAAGGCGCTCGAAGCCAAGCCCGAAGACGTCCACACCGAGGTCCGCAACTCGACCCTGCTCGGTCGCGGCGGCGCCGGCTTCCCCGCCGGCGTCAAGTGGGGGTTCACGCCGCAGGGCGTGTGGCCGCGGTACCTCGTGGTCAACGGCGACGAGTCGGAGCCCGGCACCTACAAAGACCGGCTGCTCATGGAACTCGATCCGCACCAGCTGATCGAAGGTTGCCTCATCGCGTGCTACGCCGCCGGGCTCAGCCGCTGCTTCCTCTACATCCGCGGCGAGATGGCGCTCGCCCACGAGCGGGTCGCCCAGGCGCTCAACGACGCGTACGACAACGGGTACGTCGGCAAGAACATCCTCGGCACCGACTTCAGCGTCGACATCGTCCTCCACTGGGGCGCCGGCGCCTACGTGGTCGGCGAGGAAACCGCGTTGATCGAGTCGCTCGAAGGTGAGCGCGGCATGCCGCGCCTGAAGCCGCCGTACTTCCCGGCCGCTGTCGGGCTGTACGGCAAGCCCACCATCGTCAACAACGTCGAAACACTCGCCAACCTCCCGTTCATCGCGAAGAACGGATCGGCGGCGTACACCGCGATCGGCACCGAGACATCCCCCGGCACCCGCATGATCGCGGTGTCGGGTCACGTGAAGCGGCCCGGTGTGTACGAGATCGTCAACGGTTCGACCACCTTCCGAGACCTGATCTACGGCGACGAGTTCGGCCAGGGCATCCGCGACGACAACGACCTCAAGGCGTTCGTGCCCGGCGGCGGTTCCGCCCCGTGGTTCCTGCCCGACCAGCTCGACATCCCGTTCGAGGGCAAGCAGGCCGGCCAGGCCGGCTCGATGCTCGGCTCCGGTGCCGTGATGGTGATGGACTCCACCACCGACATCCCGGCCGCCGCGCTGACCCTCGTGAAGTTCTACGCCCACGAGTCGTGCGGCAAGTGTGTTCCCTGTCGTGAGGGTGGCACCTGGCTCTACCGCATCCTCGAGCGCATCGTCGCCGGCGACGGCACCGACGCCGATCTCGCGACGATCCTCCAGGTCGGCGAGTCGATCTGCCCCGGCGAGATGCCGCATGCGTCCAGCGAGCGGCTCGGCCTCGAGGCCCACCCGTTCCCGTACAAGATGACGACGATCTGCTTCGTCGGCCCGTCGGCGTACGTGCCCGTCCACTCGGCGATGACACTGTTCCCCGAAGAGTTCGCCGCGCGCGTGACCACACGCGAGGTTCGCACGATGATCCCCGTCACGGCCGCGCCCGCAGTTGCAGGAGGTGGCGCATGACCGACGACGCCGAGCAGCCCGATATCGACACGAGCGACGCCACGGCCACCGACGTGGCCGACGCCGACGCCCATCCCGAAACGCAGCCGACCGACCCGGAGGCCGAGGTCGTCGACGGCGCCGATGCCGCCGACGTCGACCCGGAGCCCGAGCCCGACCCCGACGTGGTGCCGATCGTGCTCAACGGGCGTCCGGTCGCTGCTCGTGAGGGTGAGCTGATCATCGACGCGGCCGAACGCCACGGCGAATACATCCCGCGCTTCTGCTACCACCCCCGGATGGACCCGGTCGGCATGTGCCGTCAGTGTCTCGTCGAGGTCGACACCGGTCGTGGTCTCGCGATCATGCCGTCGTGCATGTTCCCGGTTGCGCCTGACATGGTCGTCGAGACCAAGACCGACACGGCGTTGCGCGCGCAGGAAGGCGTGCTCGAACTCCTGCTCGCCAACCACCCGCTCGACTGCCCGGTCTGCGACAAGGGTGGCGAATGCCCGCTGCAGGACCAGGCGTACTCGCACGGTCCCGGTGAGAGCCGCTACGTGGAGGAGAAGCGCCACTACGCGAAGCCGATCCCGATCAGCGACAACGTGCTGCTCGACCGTGAGCGCTGCATCCTGTGCGACCGCTGCACCCGGTTCGCCGACGAGGTGGCCGGCGACAAGCTGATCCACTTCATCGACCGCGGCAACGCGACCCAGGTCAACACCTTCCCCGACGAGCCGTTCTCGTCGTACTTCTCGGGCAACACCGTGCAGATCTGCCCCGTCGGTGCGCTCACGGCCAAGCCGTACCGGTTCAAGGCCCGCCCGTGGGATCTCGAACAGGTCGAGTCCACGTGCACCACCTGCTCGGTCGGCTGTCGCATCTCGGTGCACTCCAGCCGTGACGAGCTCCTCCGCTACCAGGGTGTCGACGTCGAGTCGGTCAACTGGGGTTGGATGTGCGACCGCGGCCGCTTCAACTTCGAGGCGATCGAGTCCGACCAGCGCATCGCCCATCCGCTCGTCCGTGGCGAGGCCGGTCTGGCCGAAACCTCGTGGAACAGCGCCATGGCGATCGCCGCACAGCTGCTCGGCGACGCCGATCCCGGCTCGATCGGGCTGCTCGGCGGTGCTCGCGGCACCAACGAAGACGCATTCGCCTGGGCGGCGCTCGCCGACGCCGTCGGGATCGGGCGTCGCGACGCCCAGCTCGGCGACGGCCTCCCCGCCGAACTCCTCGGCGCCCCGCGGGCCACGATCGCCGAGGCGTCCAATGCCCCGACCGTGATCCTCGTCGGCCCCGACATCAAAGAAGAGCTGCCGGTCCTCTACCTCCGGCTGCGCGACGCGGTCGAAAAGGGTCGCACGAAGGTGATCGAGTTCTCGGCGCAGCCGACCGGCATGACCCGATACGCGTGGAAGTCGATCCGGCATGCCCCGGGGAGCGCCCCGTCCGAGATCGCCAAGGCGCTGGCCGACCCGGCGATCGCCGAGCAGCTCGCGACGGGCGACGTGGTCGTCGTCGCCGGCCGCAACAACCTCGCCGTCTCCGAGGAGACCGCACTGGCCGCCGTCATCACGGCGCTCGACGCCGTCCCCGGCGCACGGGTGCTGCCGGCGCTGCGCCGCGGCAATGTGGTCGGTGCCCTCCAGCTCGGCCTCGCCCCCGCGTCGTCCGACCTCGACGCACTCTCCACGCTGCGGGCGGCCGCCGACGGCAAGATCGACCTGCTGGTGCTCCTCGGCGCCGACCCGATCAACGACTGCCCCGACGCCGACCTCGCCCGACGCGCTCTCGCGGGCGCCCGACGGGTCGTCTCGATCGACACGTTCCTGTCCGAGTCCACCCAGCTCGCCGACGTCG
>CAXAWD010000368.1:0-4329 GCA_963972325.1 uncultured Acidimicrobiaceae bacterium | reverse complement strand
CTACATCGTTCCGTTCGGCGACGGGCGGGTCGTGGTGGGCGCCACCCGCGAAGACGGTGTCGACGACCCGCGCGTCACCGCTGCCGGGGTGGCCCACGTGCTCGGGCGGGCGCTGGACGTGGCTCCCGGTCTCGCCGACGCGACCCTGCTCGAGACCCGTGTCGGGCTTCGGCCGTACCCGACCGGTGCCCACCGCCCCACGATCGGGCAGATCGACGACGGGCTGTGGGTGGTGACCGGATTCGGGGCGATCGGCCTCACGATCGGACCGACCGTCGGCACACGGGTCGCCGCGATGATCGACGGAGGACCCGACGACGCGCTGCTGGCTCCGTTCCGATCCGCTCCCGGACGCGACGCAGAGGTGTAGTTACACGGGTGGAGTTCTCCACAGGTGCATCCACATCCTGTGGGTGACGTACCCGATCGGACGGCGGACGAATCCTCGGTGGGCGCGAACGGTGGCAGCCGTCAGAAGTCGCCGACGTCGTACGGCACGCCCAGCGTGCGCGTCAGCAGGTCGACGAGCATTCGGGCGGTGGCGCCCCACACGGTCTCGTCGTCGAGCTCGAAGAAGTGCAGCGTGCGGTCGACGGGCCCGAAACCCCACACCTCCGAGTGGTAGGTGTCGGGCCGGGTGAGCTCGGCGAGCGGTACCCACATCACCCGCTCGACCTCCATCGTCTGCGCCTCGAGCGACAGCGGCTCGGGCACCGTTGCCACCTTCGGCACGATGTAGCTGCGGCTGACGACCGTGTTGAGGTGTTCGAGTTCGCCGTGCACCGTGACCGCCGTCGGGTCGAGGCCCACCTCTTCGTTCGCCTCACGCAGCGCGGTCTGCACCGGCGTCTCGCCCGGGTCGGTACGACCGCCCGGGAAGCTGATCTCACCGCGGTGGCTGCGCATCTCCCACGACCGGCGCGTGAGCAGGACCTCGGGACCGGTGGCGCCCTCGGCGAGCGTCACGAGCACGGCGGAGTGCCGCGCATTGGGGAACGACGGCAGCACCGGACGTTCGGCGGCCGGCACGGCGGTGACCACGTCGTCGAGCGACGGGCTGACGCCCGCTTCCCAGGGCGCGGGCGGGCCGGGCGCCCAGCGATCGGGCCGGGGCACGATCTGGCGGCCACCGGGGCGTCGCCCGGCCGTGGCGGTCACGTCACGACGCGGCGACCGAAGGGGTCCAACCACTCTCGATGAGTTCGGTCAGCACTTCGGGGAGGCCGGCGGTCTTCAAGTTGGCCAGCACCTTGCCCGGTTGCTGCTCGCCGCGCTCGAACTCCTCCCAAGCAGCGAGGAGCTTCGTCAGATCAGGTGCGGGACGCTCGAACGACATGACCACAGCCTACGGGGCCGACCCGGCGCTTGCCGTTCGTCCGAATTTTCCCTATTGTTCGAGAAATGCCGGACGTTACGCGACGGGATTACGACCTCGACGACGAGATCGACGCCTCCGAGGCGGCACGACTCAAGGCGCTCGGCGACCCCCTCCGCATGCAGATCTGCGACCTCGTGCTCGAACGGGCGATGTCGGTCACCGACATCGCTGCGCGGGTCGGCCGGCCGAAGGGCACCGTCGCCTACCACGTCGACGTGCTCGTCGACGCCGGGCTGCTCAAGGTCGTCCGCACCCGCAGAGTCCGGGCGATCGACGAGCGGTTCTACGGCCGCGTCGCCCGCACGATCGTGTTTCCCCACGCCGGCGAGACGGGCCTGCCGTTCATCGCCGACGTCGTCGCCGAGGCCGACTGGCCACGCGGCGACGACGTCCCCGGGCTCACCACCCTCCGCCATGCGCGCATCCCGCTCGACCGAGCCGAGGAGTACCGGCAGCGGTTGCTCGACCTGGCTCTCGAGTTCGTCGACGAACCCCGCGAGGGCGACATCGAGTTCGGGATGTACCTGGCGCTGTATCCCACCACGCGATCGACGGGCTCGGCCGCGACGATGTCCGAGGAGGACCAGCCGTGAGCGACACCGAGACCCAGACCGACGACACCGGCGACGGCAGCGGGGACACCCCGACTGCCGCCGACGGTGACCGCCTCGGTGCGTCGTACTACAAGCTGTTCACCGGCACGGTCGTGTCGAACCTCGGCGACGGCATGGCGACGGTCGCATACCCGTGGCTCGCCTCGGCGATCACCCGCAACCCGATGTTGATCGCCCTCGTGGCCGTCGCCCAGCGACTCCCCTGGCTGATCTTCACCCTGCCCGCCGGCGTGATCACCGACCGGGTCGACCGGCGCAAGGCGATGGTCGCGATGGATCTCCTGCGCGGGTGCCTGACCCTCGTGGTCGCATTCGCCGTGCTGGGCGTGCAAGACACGCTGCCCGGCCCCGACGAGGTCGACCTCGTCACCGGCACCGAGACCGGGCTGTTCCTGCTGGTGCTCGGCGCCACGCTGCTGCTCGGCATGGCCGAGGTGCTGCGCGACAACTCGAACCAGACGATCATGCCCGACATCGTCGAGCCGCACCAGCTCGAAAAGGCCAACGGCCGGATCTGGAGCATCGAGAACGTCACCAACACGTTCGCCGGGCCGCCGCTCGGTTCGATCCTGCTGCTCGTCGCGTTCGCGCTGCCGTTCTTCGTCGACGCGGCGACGTTCTTCCTCGCCGCCACGATGGTGTTCCTGATCCCCGGCACATTCCGGGCCCCGCGTGACGACACCGCACCGAAGCAGACGTTCCGAGAAGAACTCGGCGAGGGTGTCCGCTGGCTGATGTCCCACAGCCTGCTGCGGCCGATGGCGATCATCCTCGGGTTGCTCAACGCCGCCGGCATGGTCAGCGGCGCCACGATCGTGCTGTTCGCCCAGGAGGTGCTCGACATCGGCCCCCTGCTGTTCACCGTGCTGTTCTTCGGCGGCGCGGTCGGCGGGCTGATCGGCGGCAACGTCGCCCCCGCGATCTCGAAGCGGCTCGGCAGCGGCACCGCACTCGCGATCGCGCTCGGCGGCATGGCCGTCGGGCCGGTGATCATCGGCCTGGTGCCGTGGTGGCCGTTGGTGATCGTCGTGTTCGGCCTCGAAGCGTTCCTCGGCATCCTCTGGAACGTGATCACGGTCAGCCTCCGCCAGACGATCATCCCCAACCATCTGCTCGGGCGCGTCAACAGCGTGTACCGGTTCTTCGCCTGGGGCATGATCCCGATCGGTGCCGCGCTCGGCGGGGCCATCGTGTGGGTGCTCGAACGGCAGGTCGACCGCGACTTCGCACTGCGCTCCACCTGGTTCGCCCAGGCGGCGATCATCGCCGCGTGCTTCGTGTTCGGTCGGGCCAAACTCACGACCGAGAAGATGGAAGCGGCGCGCGCCGCTGCTACTGCGTCTTCTTCTTGATCGCCTTGTAGGCGTTGCCGGCCATCCGCCCGGCGGAGCGGCCGACGTCTTCGCTCTTGACACTCGCTCGTTCGACGCGACGTTCCTTGCGGCTGCGACGCTCGGCCCAGTCGGTGTAGAACCAGAGGAACCCGAGCGGCACGAGCATCACCAGCATGATCAGCCGCCCGCCGGCCGGCACCTCGAACCACGGCTGCACGGCGGCACCGAGGATGCCCACCATCACGACCAGGTCGAGCCACCGGTGGAGGCGCCGTCCGACCCACTTGAAGGCGCCGAGCGGGCCGCGCACGATCGCCACGTTGAGCATCACAGCGATCCCGGCGACCGCCGGCACCACCGGGTCCCGCTCCTGCAGCCCCTGCGCGATCAACGCCACGCCGATCAGGTACTCGGCGAGTTGGTGGATCCAGAACGGACGCATCGCTCGCTCGGACATGCCTGCAACCTACCGGTGGCGTGGACGCGCAACGGCCCGGGGCCGAAGCCCCGGGCCGTCGACGGACACCTGGTGTCGATCGCGAGTTGTGCCAGGCACAACTCGCGATGTCACATCATGCCGCCCATGCCACCCATCGGGTCCATGCCGCCGCCCATGCCGCCGCCGGCACCGGCCGGCTCGGGCTGGTCGGCGACCAGGCACTCGGTGGTGAGCACGAGGGCCGCGATCGACGCTGCGTTCTGCAGCCCCGCACGAGTCACCTTGGCCGGGTCGATGATGCCGGCCTTGACCATGTCGACGATGTCGCCGGTCGCGGCGTTGAGGCCGTTGGAGCCGGTCTCGGCTTCGACCGCACGCACCATGACGGAACCTTCGAGGCCGGCGTTCTCGGCGATGTTGCGCGCCGGGGCCGTCAGCGACTCCCAGACCAGCTTGGCGCCGGTCTTCTCGTCGCCTTCGAGGCTGTCGACGACCGCCTGGACGTCACCGCGGGCACGGATGAGAGCGGTGCCGCCACCGGCGACCACACCCTCTTCGATGGCT
>CAXAWD010000367.1:0-4332 GCA_963972325.1 uncultured Acidimicrobiaceae bacterium | reverse complement strand
TCGGTCGTGCCCGATTTCCGAGCGGCGTTCCCCGACGACTTCGTCTACGACGGCACACGCGGCATCCTGTTCCGGCCGGGCGACGACCTCCAGCTCGACCGACTCCGGCTGTGTATCGAACACGCCCTCACCTATCGGCGTCGTCCTTCGGCTTAGCGGACCCGTTCGATCTTCCGGTCGGTGCGCATCGCCCGGTTGCCCTGGCCGAGGAACCGCGCCACGGTCAAGAACGCGGTGTGGGCGACCATCCGGTGGTCGGGGCGGACGGCCTGTCCGTCGACCTTCCAGCCTCGGTGCAGCACCTCGATCGTGCGCACGTCGATCCAGCGACCCTTGAACTGTTCGCTGACCTGCATCGCCTGGGTGATCGACGGCGTGTAGGCGAGGCAGACCCCGCCGGGCGCCAGCACCGACTCGAGGTGTGGGATGACCTGCCACGGTTCGGGCAGGTCGAGCACCGCCCGGTCGAACGGACCGTGGGAGGCGTCGAGGCCCTCGTAGCTGTCGGCGATGTGCACGTCGTACCGGTCGAGCGCCGCCTCGCCCAGGAACTCGCGCACGTTCGCCTGCGCCCGGTTGGCGAAGTCTTCGCGCACTTCGTACCCGACGATGTCGGCGCCCCAACGCAGCATGGTCATCGACAACGCTCCCGACCCGATGCCGGTCTCGAACACCTTCATGCCGGGGCCGATGTCGGCCAGCATGCAGATCGGTGCCAGATCCTTGGGATAGATCACCTGGGCGCCGCGGGGCATCTCGAGCACGTAGTCCTCGAGTGTCGGGCGCAGCACCGTGTACTCCGCACCCTTGGTGCTGTTGACGATCACCCCGTCGTTCTCACCGATGATCGAGTCATGGGGCACGAAGCCCGCGTGCGTATGGAACTCACCGCCATCCTCCAACGAGAGCAGGTAGCGCCGCTTCTTCGCGTCGAGCAGCATCACACGGTCGCCCGCGGCCAGAGCCTTCATCGTCCACTCACTCCCCTGCTGCCTGAGCAGCCAGATACGCCTTGCGGGCCTTCTTGTTCAACACCATCTCCACCGGTACCGGATCGACGCCACTCACGCGATCGTGCAGGCGGCAGAACGCGCACACCGGCGCATCACCCGAGTCGGGTTCGGTCGTCGGGGCCCCGCACGACGTGCAGGCCACCAACTCGCGACCGGTCGTTCGCCGGTGTTCGGCGAGGATCGGCGACATCTTGTCGACGAACTCGAGATAGAACGCCGACTTCGACCCGGGCGACTCGCGCTCGATCGCATTGAGTGCGTCCTTGTAGGCCAAGTGCTTGTTGCCGAGCGCCATCGGGCACTCCTCCACCTGGTAGTCGATACCGCGCACGATGCACCACGCCGCCATCTCGCGTTCGGTCAGGCGCACGAGCGGCTTCACCTTCTTGGGGAACCCGTCGCGGGCCGGCAGCACCGGATACTGCCGGGCGAGGTATTCGATGTCCCAGCGCAGCGCGTTGCCGAACAGCACGGCCGCCTCGTCGTCGAGGTTGTGGCCGGTGACCACCACGTCGTAGCCGCCGTCGAGCGCCGCCTTGTCGAACAGGTGCCGCTTCGAGAGTCCGCACGCCGAACACGGCACCCGCTTGGTGACCTTCGCTGCGGTGGGCACGTCGTAGTCGTACTCGTCTCGCAGGTCGATCGTGTGCAGCGTCAGGCCGCGTTCCTCGGCGAACTCTCGGGTGTAGTCGCCGCTGACGTCGCTGTACTCGCCGATGCCGAGCCCGATGTACAAGCCGTCGGCCTGATAACCGAGATCGAGCAGGATGTCCCACACGGCGAGCGAGTCCTTACCACCGCTCACCGCGACCAGGATCTTGTCGTCCTTCGACAGCATGTCGTGGTCGTGGACCGCCTTCTCGACCTGACGCCGGCAGAGCTGGAGCAGATGATCGCCACAGAAGTTCGCGTTGTGGCGTGGCAGGTCGATGATCGCCCGTTCGCCGCACACACGACACTTGCTGTAGTTCATCGCACGTCCTTTCGATCGCGCGTTGTGCCCGGCCCCACTCGCGATTCCGCCACCGGCGATGCCGGGTCGGATCTCGATCGTGTCGTCGTCGTCGAGCCGGCCGTCGCCGGGTACCAGTGTGCCGTTGCGGATGACCAGGAACGACTCGCGGTTCATGTCGAGTTCGTCGAGCAGTTGGTTGACCGTCCGGCCGCCGGCCACGGTGATCTCGCGCTTGGGCTGACGCAGCCGAACGATCACGTCACGTCGCGCAGTCGCGCTCGGCGCGCCCGCGCCGCCCGGTCGCTCGCTCGCGATGCGGCCCAGAGCTTGCCGAGTGCCTGATGTTGCTTCAGGGTGGGCGGTTCCATGCCGGCCTTGCGGAGTTTCTTCAGCTCGCGCTTGGTGACCGGTTTCGCGGTGGCCAGCTGCATGTACCGGCCGGAGCCGAGCTTGGCGGTGTCGATGACCTCGACGTTCTTGCCGAAGAACTTCTTGATCGATGCCTTGCCGAACACCCAGACGGCGACGACCTTCCAGAACGTGCTCTGGCCGAAGATGCCCGAGTACATCGCCTTGCGGCGGATCAGCACCGCCGGGCGGAGCGCGCGTGGCAGCAGCGCCATCTCAGAGGCGCTTGATCTCGACGAGCGTGGTCTTCTTCTTGCCGCTGCGCTTGCCGAGCATGAAGAACACGAGGATCAGGATCACGAGCGCGACGCCGCCGGCTGCGGCCAGCGTGCTCTTCTTGTCGTCGACCTTGCCCTGCACGCCGTCCTGGAACGCCTGGAGCTTGTTCTGCAGGTCTTCCGGTGAGATCTTGGTGGGGGTCTGCTGCTTGCTCATTGCTTGTCTTCCTTGTCGAGGAACGTCTTGTTGACCTGGGCCATCGCCAGGGCGATGACGAGAACACAGACCGCCAGCACGATCAGGTACGGCAGCCAGGAGAGCCGACCGTCGGCGATGTCGCTGACTTCGGACTGCACGAGTCGGAGCAGACCGAGGAGCAACAGCGACAAACCGAGGCCCAGGCAGATGGCGCCGGCGGCACCGAAGGCGATCCAACGACCGGCACCCTTGAGTGGGCCGACGGTCTCTTGTTTGGCGTAGGTCTTGACGAACTCCACGACCTCACCGATCGATGCCTGCTCGTTCTTCGGTCGGGGGCTGGGAACGTCGTTCGACATGGATGCCTGTTCTATCACGAACGACGGAATTTCAGAACGGCCTCGACGTCGTCGAGTGCTCGGTCGAACACGTCGAGTCGTTCGGCGAGCCCCGGTGTGGCGAGCACTCGGTACCGATCGGAAGGGCCCAGCGGAGCGAGCGAGCCGAGGTGGTACACGGCCAGCAGCGGGTCATCGCTGATGTCGGTGGGCGGTGGCGTCTCGTCACCGAGTTCGGCCGCCACCGCATTGAGCGACTCGACCCGTTCGCGAAGTCGTTCGACGCGCGCCCGCACGCCGTCGGCCTCGCGATGTGCGGGATCATCGGTGTCATCCCACACGTCGACGTCGGCGACCGGGTACGGGTCGTCGGGCAGCCAGGCGTTGACCCGGATCCGGTCGGTACCGACGGCGGCGAGAACGTACCGACCGTCAGGGGTGGCCTGCATGTCGAGGATCCGGGCGTTCGTGGCGACCATCGCCCGTTCGTCGCCGCCGCCGGCCTCTCGCCCCTTCGTGATCAGTGCGACGCCGAACTCGGGCGGATTGACGTCGTCGGCGAGGATCTCGCGGAACATCTGTAGATAGCGATCCTCGAACACGTTCAGCGGCAAGACCCCGCCGGGCAGCACGACCAGACCGAGGGGGAACATCGGCAGCACCGCCATGTGCCCACCCTACGGGAGGCGCCTATTCGGCGGTGATCGGCTCGAACGGTCGGGGGTCCGCTTCGACGACGATCGGATACTCGGCGATCAAGTCGACCAACCGCTCCCAGATCGGCTCGTACACGAGCGGTGCGTTCACGTCGGGCCCGTTGAGCACCAGCGCGAAGTCGACGTCACGGCGGTCTGCACCGGGTTGGGTGCCCGTCAGTGCCTTGACGTCGGTCAGCGTGCCCGTCTTGGCCCGCAGCCGCCCCTCGGCTGCGGTGCCGATCAGTGTGGATGCGAGGGTGCCGTCGCGGCCCGCCACCGGGAGCAGCGGTCGCAACTCGTCGCTCACCGGGGTCGCCACCAGGACCGACGTGAGTGCGGCGCAGGTCGCGAGGTTCGATCGGCTGAGGCCGGAACCGTCGTGGAACGCGACGCCCTCGAGCGGCACGCCCCAGCCGGCCAGCACGTTCCGCATCGTGTCCAGTCCGGCCTGGCGGCTCCCGACGCCGGTGGCGACGTACCCGATCTCTTTCACCAGCATCTCG
>CAXAWD010000366.1:0-4347 GCA_963972325.1 uncultured Acidimicrobiaceae bacterium | reverse complement strand
GGCGCAGTGCGTCGTCGATGATGCGCGGTGAGGCGTCGTGGTCGACGGCGACGACGCGCTGGTCGAGGTCGATCTCGATGTGGTTGATGGTGTCGATGCCGGCGAGTGCCATCTCGACGAGTTGTTCTTCGGCGGCGCAGTCCATCCGTGGGATGGAGAATCGGCTGACAGTCATGGAGTTGGCTCGATTGCGAGCTCGTCGAGTCGGGTCCCGGCGGCGAGGTAGTTCGCGCCGGCGAAGCGCTCGGTGTAGGTGGCGTTGTCGGTGTTGGTCTGGATCGTCTCCCACGGTCGGTGATTCCGGTAGGCGTCTGACACACCGAAGACCCGCATCAGGGCGGTGCCGAGTGTGATGAGCCATTCCGGCCAGCGTTCGGGGTGGCGCAGGCCGGTGGTGACGATGCGGCCTTTCGGGGCGAGTGATGTGATGTAGCGGCGGATGACGTCGTCGTAGTTCGGGAGCATCTCGATGGCAAACGTTGCCACGACGCCGTTGGGTGGCGTCGGTGGCTCGTAGGTGGCGATGTCGTGTTCGACGAGTTCGACGTTGTCGATGTGATGTCGGTTGATGCGTCGGCGGGCCCGGTCGAGCATGCCGGGTGAGACGTCGACCCCGATCACGTGTCCGGTGGGGCCGACGGCGTTGGACAGGTGGGGAAGGTTCCAGCCGGTGCCGGTTCCGAGGTCGACGACCGTGTCGCCCGGTGCGAGGTGGAGTTCGTCGATCGCACGGTGTGCAAGTCGGCGACCGCCGAACGGTGCGTAGGGTGCGGCCGCGATGTCGTAGAAGGGCGCGACCCGGTCGTACAGCGTGCGGACTTCGCCTGCGTCGAGCACCTCACCGTCGGAGGCTTGGCCCGTGTCGTTGTCGTTCTCGGTGAGGAGTGCGGCGAGGTCGTCGCGCATAGGCATCGGCTCGAACGCCGAGACGTCGGAGCGTCCGGTGTTGCCCGTCGGGTATCGGCCGAGTGCGCTGCCGGGCCCGGCGAGGACCAACCGGAGCAACTGGCCGGGGATCTCGCGTCGGTCACGCTGGGCCCAGCCGAGCGAGAGCATCGCGAGGTGGACGCGCACGTGCGGACGCACCCACGGTTGTGACAGGACATGGGCGTCCTCGAGGCATCGCCACGCTTCGACACTGTTGTTGTCGTTGCGGGCGGATCGGGCGCTTCGGACGAGTTCGTCGATGGTCGCCCGTACGGCCGTCGGTATGGGTCGTCGTTGGCGTTTCACCAGGTGACCTCGTGGCAACCTTCGTGGGTGTCAGGTTCGACTTGGAAGGTGCCGTGCGTGATGCCGTGAGAGTCGGCAAGCACGTGACGGGCGCGGTCGAGGACGTCGTGTGCGTCGGTGCCATCGACGGTCATCAGATGCGCAGAGGCGGCGTCCATCTCCGAGGTGAGGGTCCACACATGAAGATCGTGTACGTCGACGACCCCGTCGATCGCTTCCAGGTCGGCCGACAGCGCGTCGAGGTCGACGTGGTCGGGCGCGGCTTGCAGCAAGATGCGCACCGCCCGACGGCCCAATCGGTATGTGCGCGGCAGGATCCACAATCCGATCGCAGCACCGATCACCGGATCGACCCACGCCCAGCCGAACACCTGCAACAGGATCGCGGCGACGATGACACCGACCGAGCCGATCGTGTCGGCGAGCACCTCAAGGTATGCACCCTCGACGTTGAGGGACTCCTTCGAGCCCTCCCGCAGCAACGCGAAGGCCACCAGGTTCGCGACCAACCCCAAAACGGCGACGACCAACATGGGGACGCCGAGCACCTCGGGTTCGTCGAAGATGCGGCGGACCGCTTCGATCAACACCCAGATCGCAACCCCGAACAACAACAGGGCGTTGACGAATGCGGCGAGGATCTCGAGCCGGTACAGCCCGAACGTGTGCGACGACCGAACGCCGTCATCGGCGCGCTGCTCGAACCGTGACGCGAACTGGATCGCAGCGAGCGCCATGCCGATCCCGATCACGTCGGTCAACATGTGGCCGGCATCGGAAAGCAACGCCAACGAGTTCGTGGCGAATCCCGCGATCGCTTCGACGACGAAAAACACGAAGATGATGACGAACGCAATCGAGAGGCGGCCGCGGTGGCGCTCGCCGGCGCGGGCGAGTCCGGGGCCGTGGTCGTGATCGCCGCCCATCAGCGCGAATCCCGGCTGTGGGCGAGGTGCTCGCGGGAGAGATCGAGCAGCATGCGGACGTGTGCGTCGTCGAGTCGGTAGAAGATGTTGCGGCCGTCGCGGCGGTTCCGCACGACGCCGGCGTTGCGGAGCAGCCGCATCGCTTGGGACACCTTTGTCTCGGTCGTGTCGACCACGGCTGCGATGTCGCAGACACACAGTTCACCCGCCTCCAACAGGGCGAACAAGATCCGCACCCGGGTCGGATCACCGAGGAGCCGGAACATCTCCGCCAGATCCACCGCCTCATCGGTCTCGATCAACGAACTCGACACCGATTCGACGCGCCCGGCATCGACGCGCTTCACGACACATCCATCCAACGCACTCGCCTCCGATACCTGCATAGATGCGAAGATATCCGCCTGATGTGAGCGACGCAACAGACGACAGAATCGTGGGCGTGACACGACATGGACAACAGTTCAGCAAGGAGACCCGTTGAGCCTCGTCGCTCACGCCGGAGCGGACCTGATCAACAGGTGGGGATTCGCCTACGTTGGTGGCGTCATCGGGATGTTCAGCCTCGCCCTGCTCTATGTCAAGGCGAAAGTCGACCAACGCACCGACTCGGCGGGCCCGAACGCCTGGGCACGAGCGATCGCCTCACTCGGCCCGGTCGTCATTCTGGTCGGTGGTGTCTGTGGCGTGTCGATGGGTCTCGGGATCGCCGGAGTCCTCGACACGACGCTCGGCGGCGACGCCAACCTCAGTGACGTTCTCGCCGACCTCTGCGACCTGCGCTTCACCGAACCGCAGGAGCCGCGCGCGGCACTTCACGACGGTGTCGTCCACGTGATCGACGACCTCGATCTCGCGGCCGCCGCACCAGAGCACCGGGCGCTCCACGCCGCCGCCGCCGCACCGGAGGCGACGGTTCAGGACTGGGTCGGGTCGATCGATCAACTCGCCGCCAGCTTGGCAGCGGACGGCACCGCCCCAGAGCGGACATGTGACATCGACGTGATCGCGAACTGACGGCGACCGAACGCCCGCGCCGCAGCCAAAGTGCTGCGATAGTTCTCTCAGTCGATGTCGCCGCCGACCGCGCACTCGGATCCCGTGCAGCACCGTGACCCCGACCAGCACGGCGACAACGCCGGCCGCGCGCATCGCAGGCCGAACGCGCGCCCGCGATTCCAAGCACCATCAGAGCATGGAGCCGAGATCGGACGTGACGGTGGGGTAGGCGGCAGGCATCGATTTGAGCTGTCGGGTGGTGAGACCGAGTTTGATCGCAAGCGCGCAGAAGTTGATCAGCTCACCGTATCCGGGGCCGAGCATGTGGGCGCCGACGATCGTCTCGCTCGTGGTGTCGACGAGGATCTTCACCGCTGCGGTGGTTTCTCCGATCCGGTAGTTGGAGTACCAGCCGCTGGTGTCGGCGTAGCGGACGTCGAGATCGATGCCGGCGTCGACGGCTTCGGTCTCCAGCATGCCGACACGCGCGAGTTCGGGGATGGTGAACACTGCGGTCGGGACGCCCGCGTAGTCGGGTGCGGTGGTCGTCGACTTCAGCATGTTCGACGCCGCCACCTTGCCTTCGAACACGGCAACCGGGGTCAGCGGCAGACCGGGCGTGTCGGCGGAGTCCCCGGCTGCGTACACGGCCGCGTTCGTGATGCTCTGCAAGTGCCCGGCGACCTCCACCCCACGCGGGCCGTGTTCGACGTTGGCGTTGTCGAGGCCGAGCCGCGAGAGCTCCGACATCCGCCCGGCACCGTGCACGACCAGATCGGCGCCGATCGTGAACTTCTCGTCGTCGCGTTCGACGGTCACCACGAAGCCGGACCCGTCGGTCTCGACCGACACGATCGAGGTCTCGGTACGCGTCTCGATACCGGCCTCTTCACCACGTTGAACGAGGAGGTCGACAAGGTCTGGATCGAACGCCTTGAGGGGTCGTGGGCCGTGATCGATGATCGTCGGCCGGCTTCCGGCGCGGGCCGCGATGTGGGCGAACTCGAAGGAGATGAATCCACCCCCGACGAAGACGATCCGCTTTGGCAACTCGTCGAGGTCAAGAAATGCAGTGCTGTCGATCAGATGATCCGCGCCTGGAACGTCAAGTGGTCGCGGGCGGGCACCGGTGGCAATCAGGAAGTGCTCGGCGCTGTACGCCTCGCCGTCGATGTCGAGCGAGCTTGGC
>CAXAWD010000365.1:0-4350 GCA_963972325.1 uncultured Acidimicrobiaceae bacterium | reverse complement strand
TACACCACCAGTGGTTCGGGTAACGGCCGCACGCAGTTCGTCGCGGGCCTCGTCGACTTCGCCGGCTCCGACTCGTCCATCAAGGACGACCAGGCCGCACAGGCCGCCGTGCGCTGCGCCAACAACCCGGCGTGGAACCTGCCGCTGGTCTTCGGCCCGGTCGCAGTGGCCTACAACGTCGACGGTGTCGACAACCTGGTGCTGAACCCCGACGTCATCGCGCAGATCTTCACCGGCAAGATCACCACCTGGAACGACCCGGCCATCGCCGCACTCAACGAGGGCGCAACGCTCCCGTCGACCGCGATCACCCCGGTCTACCGCTCCGACTCGTCGGGCACCAGCGACAACTTCCAGCGCTTCCTCGCGGCATCCGCTCCCGAGGCATGGACGCTGAACCACAGCTCCGATTGGGCCGGCGGCGTCGGCGAAGGTGCCAACGGATCCTCGGGCGTCGCCCAGGCCGTCGCCGCCACCCCCGGTGCCATCACCTACGTCGAGAAGGGCTTCGCCGACCAGGAGTCGCTGGGCAAGGCCGCTGTCGACTTCGGTAACGGACCGGTCGAGCTGAGCAGCGAGACCGCAGGCAAGGCAATCGACGCCGCGAAGTTCAAGGGCGAGGGCAACGACCTCGTCATCGACATCGACGGCCTCTACGCCAGCGACGCAGCGGACACCTACCCGCTGGTCCTCGCGACCTACGAGATCGTCTGCTCGAAGGGCTACGACGCCGACACCACGGCAGCAGTCAAGTCCTTCCTGCTCAGTGCAGCCAACGAGGGCCAGCAGGGCCTCGAAGAGGCCGGTTACGTGCCGCTGCCCGACGCATTCAAGGAACGCCTGGTCACCGCCATCGAAGCGATCGCCTGATCCTCGATAAACCCGGTTTCGCCTTCGGCTCGCGGTGACGCGGGCCGAAGGCGGACCACCCTGCATCGACACGAGACAGTGAGCGGTATGAGCGACACCCACTCGATCACCGGCATCCCCTCAGCGGCTACCGTGCCTACCACAGGTGCCGCCCACGAACCGGAAGAACCACAATTGTCAGACTCGAAAACATCGGGGACGGTCACCCGTCCCGGTGACAGGATCTTCTCCGGCCTGGCCAAGGGCTCGGGCATCTTCATCATCGCCCTGATCGCTGCGGTCGGCATCTTCCTGCTCTGGCGAGCGATTCCCTCACTGTCCAACAACACGGTCAACTTCCTGACCTACAACGGCGCGTGGGACACCTCGAACACCTCGGCAATGGTGTTCGGTGTACTCGACCTGTTTCTGGTCACCGTCACCGTGTCGTTGTTCGCTCTGATCCTGGCGATGCCCGTCGCGCTCGGTATCGCGATCTACCTGACGAACTACGCACCCAAGCGTGTTGCCGGACCGCTCGGCTACGTCATCGACCTCCTCGCCGCCGTCCCGTCGATCGTCTTCGGCCTCTGGGGCCTGTACGTCCTGGCCCCGGCGATCAGCCCGTTCGCCGAATGGCTGAACTCGTCGCTGAGCTGGTTCCCGCTGTTCAGCACCGGCTCGGTATCGATCGCAGGCGGCGGCACCATCTTCACCGGCGGCATCGTGCTCGCCGTGATGATCCTGCCGATCATTGCCGCCGTGACCCGTGAGGTGTTCGTCCAGACGCCCAAGGGCCAGGTCGAGGCGGCTCTCGCGCTCGGAGCCACTCGCTGGGAAGTTGTTCGCACCACGGTCATTCCGTTCGGCAAGTCCGGCTTCGTCAGCGGTTCGATGCTCGGCCTCGGACGCGCACTCGGTGAGACCATCGCGCTCTACATCATCATCCGCAGCACCCAGGCGACCTTCGGCGGAACGTTGTTCGACGGCGGTTCCACATTCGCGACCAAGATCGCGCTGGCAGCAGGCGAGTTCAACAACCCGCTGCAGGCCGGTGCCTACATCGCCGCCGGTCTGGTGCTGTTCGTCCTGACCTTCGTCGTCAACGCCGGTGCCCGCGCCGCCATCGCCGGAAAGAAGGACTGACCCATGACCGCAACCATGGACAAGCCCGTCAAGGAGCCCACGTTCCAGGGCGTCAGCGCCCGGCGCAAGGCGTCGAACCTCGCGGCGACGATTCTCGTCAGCCTGTCGGTGCTCGTCGCCCTCGTACCACTGATCTGGGTGCTCTACACGGTGATCTCACGTGGACTGTCCGCTGTGGTCGCACCGGCCTGGTGGCAGAACTCGCAGGCCGGAATCACCCAGTTCATCGCCGGCGGTGGTGCGTACCACGCGATCGTGGGAACCCTCCTGCAAGGACTGTTCTGCGCCGTCATCTCCATCCCGATCGGCATCTTCGTCGCCATCTACCTCGTCGAGTACGGCGCAGGGACCAAACTGGCCAAGGTCACGACGTTCATGGTCGACATCCTCACCGGTGTTCCGTCGATCGTCGCGGCCCTGTTCATCTACGCGCTGTGGATCGCCACCTTCGGGTTCCAGCGCTCCGGTGTCGCCGTTGCTTTCGCCCTCGTGCTGCTGATGATTCCGGTCATCGTGCGGTCGGCCGAGGAGATGCTGCGCATCGTTCCGCAGGACCTGCGTGAGGCGTCCTACGCACTGGGCGTGCCGAAGTGGAAGACCATCGCCAAGATCGTCATCCCCACCGCGCTCTCCGGCATCGTCACCGGCATCATGCTGGCGCTGGCCCGCGTCATGGGTGAGACGGCTCCGGTGCTGATCCTGGTCGGCTCGGCCACCGCCATCAACTTCAACATTTTCGAGGGGCCGCAGACGTCACTGCCGCTCATGATGGTCGACCTGCAGAAAGCAGGAACCGGCGTGCTCACCGCGGAGCGCATGTGGGGAGCAGCCCTGACGCTGATCCTGATCGTCGCAATACTCAACATCGGCGCGAAGTTGGTCTCGAAGTTCTTCTCGCCCAAGAACTTCTGACCCACCCGACTCCAGAGAATCCTAAGGAATCAGAACATGGCAAAGCGTCTCGATCTCAAGGACGTCAACATCTACTACGGCAAGTTCCATGCCGTCTCCGACGTCACTCTGGCAGTCCCGCCGCGCAGCGTCACCGCGTTCATCGGACCGTCCGGCTGCGGTAAGTCGACCGTCCTGCGTTCGCTCAACCGTATGCACGAGGTCACGCCCGGCGCTCGCGTCGAAGGTTCGGTGCTGCTCGACGGCGAGGACATCTACGGCAGTGGCGTCGACCCCGTCGGTGTGCGACGCACCATCGGCATGGTCTTCCAGCGACCCAACCCGTTCCCGACCATGTCCATCAAGGACAACGTCGTCGCCGGGCTGAAGCTGCAGGGTGGCCGCGGCAAGAAGGAGCTCGACGAGATCGCCGAGCGTTCGCTCAAGGGTGCCAACCTGTGGACCGAGGTCAAGGATCGCCTCGACAAGCCCGGTGGCGGACTCTCCGGTGGTCAGCAGCAGCGTCTGTGCATCGCCCGCGCCATCGCCGTCTCTCCCGACGTGTTGCTGATGGACGAGCCGTGCTCGGCCCTGGACCCCATCTCGACACTGGCGATCGAGGACCTGATTCAGGAACTCAAGCAGGACTTCACGATCGTGATCGTCACGCACAACATGCAGCAGGCCGCGCGCGTGAGCGATCAGACCGGCTTCTTCAACCTCGAGGCAACGGGCAAGCCCGGCAAGCTGATCGAGATCGACGACACCGAGAAGATCTTCTCCAATCCGACGCAGAAGGCCACCGAGGACTACATCTCCGGCCGCTTCGGATAACCGCACACCGCACAGAGAACCCCCGCCGAGCGAAAGCTCGACGGGGGTTCTTTTTGTGCGCCTGCCCTGGGGCCGAGATCGAGTAGCGTTGTCGCGCAGCGCTACTCGACCTCGAGCGAAGTGGGTGCTACGAGCTGGGAATGTTCTGCTGGTGGAGGTCGGCGGGAAGCTGGCCGGTGACGAGGAAGATGACTCGGCGGCCGACCTCGACGGCGTGATCGGCGAAGCGTTCGTAGAAGCGGCCCAGCAGGGTCACGTCCACCGCGGCGGCGACGCCGTGGCTCCACTCACGGTCCATCAGCACCGTGAAGAGGTGACGGTGCAGATCGTCCATCGCCTCGTCCTCTTCCTGCAGCTTCGCAGCGCGCTCGGGATCGCGGGTCTCGAGCACCTCACGGGCCGACGCACCGATCTGCACGGCGAGGCGTCCCATCTCGGCGAAGTAGCCGTTGACGACCTCGGGGAGGGCATGGTTCGGGTGCCTGCGACGGGTGATCTTGGCGACGTGGAGTGCGAGTGCGCCCATTCGGTCGATGTCGGCGACGATCTGGATGCCGGCCACCACCGAACGGAGAACGCCCGCGACCGGAGCCTGCAGCGCAAGAAGCGTGAATGCCTTCTCCTCGCAGA
>CAXAWD010000364.1:0-4354 GCA_963972325.1 uncultured Acidimicrobiaceae bacterium | reverse complement strand
CGAGGGCCATGCCTCCACGTACTTCGACGACTACGTGAGCTTCCCGTTCGTGCCCGGGCACGAGGTCGTCGGCGAACTCGACGACGGCACCCGGGTGATCCTCGAACCCGTGCTCGGCCACGAGGCCCGCGGGCACCGGCCGCCGTTCGACGGTGCGGCTCCCGGCGACGGCGACGACTACGCCCACGTGGCCACCGAATCGGTCAACGGCATGGTCGACGCCGGCATCCAGACCGGGTTCTGCTGCTCGACCGGCGGCGGGTGGGCGCCGTGGTTCTGGGCCCACGAATCGCAGCTGCACCGCATCGACCACTCGATGCCCGACGAACGGGCCGTGCTCGTCGAACCGCTCGCCGGTGGCATCCACGCCGCGCTGCTCGCCTGGCCGACCATCCAGTCGACCGAGAACCCGGTCGTCGCCGTGCTCGGCGCCGGCACGATGGGTCTGGCTGCGATCGCCGGCCTGCGCCGCTACGTGCCGGGTGTCCGGATCGTGGTCGGCGCCCGCTATCCGCACCAGATGGCGCTCGCCAAGGCGATCGGCGCCGACATCGTCGTGCAGGCCGCCAAGCTCGATCGTGCGGTCCGCCGCGAAGCCGGTTGCCACCTGATCGGCGACACGCTGTCGTCGGGCGCACACGTCACGATCGACGCGGTCGGCAACAGCGACTCGATCACCGACTGCCTTCGCATCACCCGCCCCCGCGGCCGGGTCGTGCTGATGGGCATGCCCGCCGAGGTTCGGCTCGACCTCACCGGGTTGTGGCACCGCGAAACCGAACTCAAAGGCGCCTACACCTACGGCACCGAGACGATGCCCGACGGCACCACCGCCCGCACGTTCGATCTCGCGATCGACACCGCGAACCACTACGAGGCCGAGCGTCTGCTCTCGGCCACCTACACCCTCGACGATCACGTCGACGCCGTCGCCCACGCTGCTGCAGCGGGCCGACGCGGCGCCGTCAAGATCGCCTTCGACCTGAGGAGCAACGCCTGATGACCTCGACCACCACTCACGCCTGGTGCCTGGCACCAACCGTCATGTTGGAAACCTGTTCGCCGATGCGAGTGAGAGAGCGCCAGCGAACGAGCGACCAGCAACGGCCTGCGTGGCCGGGGAACGCCATGCACCACCTCGAACTCTTCAGGGCGCGCACCGATACGACGCGAGCGAGCGCCAGCGAGTCGAGCGACCAGCAACGGCCTGCGTGGCCGGGGAACGCAGTGAGCGTCTGATGCCCCGCCCCGGATTCGTCCTCGACGTCGATCGTTCGACGCCGCCCATCCTCTTCTGGCGCGGTGAGAACTTCAGCCTGGAGAAGTTGCCCGCCGACCGCAGCCGTGTGATCTACCCGGCCGAGCCACTGCCCGGCCTCGACGATGTCGACGGTGCGATCCGCAACGCGCTGCTCAACCCGATCGACATGGACCCGTTGCCGGCGCTGTTGAAGCCCGACATGAAGCTCACGATCTGCTTCGACGACGCCAGCCTGTCGCTCCCGAAGATGCGTCGGCCCGACAACCGCCAGCGCATCATCGAGGCCGTGCTCGACCTGGCCGCCGCGGCCGGCGTCGACGACATCCACCTGATCGCCGCGCTCGGTCTGCACCGCCGCATGCACGACTACGAGCTGCGTCACGTGCTCGGCGACCGCATCTTCGACGCGTTCCACCCGCGCGGCATGCTGTACCAGCACGACGCCGAGGACTACGACAACCTGACCGTGATCGGCGAGACCGATCAGGGCGAGGTGCTCGAGATCAACAAGCGGGTCGCCGACTCCGATCTCGTCGTGTACGCCAACCTCAACCAGGTCGCGATGGACGGCGGCTGGAAGTCGATCACCACCGGCGTGGCCAGCTACCGCTGCCTCAGCTTCCACCACAACCCGCAGACGTTGCAGAACACCCGCAGCCTCATGGACCGCCACAAGAGCGACCTCCACAAGAGCGTCTGGCGGCTCGGCAAGGTGCTGCAAGACCACGGTCCGCAGATCTTCACGGTCGAGACCACGATCAACAACGACACGTTCCCCTCACCGTTCGACTTCCTCCGCAAGCGCGAGTGGGAATGGACGGCGAGAGACCGGGCGATGTTCCTCGGCACACAGAAGTCGCTGAACCGCACCCCCAACCGGCTCGCCCGCAAGATCTTCCACGGCATCGAGGCGCCGTACGAGATGACCAGCGTCCAGGCCGGCTTCACGCCCTCGGTGCACGAGCACACCCTCGAACACGTGCACGCCCAGCACCTCGTGCCGGTCGAGGGCCAGACCGACATCCTCACGATGGGCATCCCGTTCATCAGCCCGTACAACCCCGAGGGCATCATGAATCCGATCCTCGTGATGTGCATGGGGCTCGGCTACCTGTTCAACATGTATCGCAACAAGCCGTTGGTGCGTGAGGGCGGGGTCGTGATCATGACCCACCCGACCTACCGCGAGTTCAACCCGGTGCACCATCCCAGCTACATCGACTTCTTCGACGAGGTCCTAGCCGACACCACCGACCCGGTCGTGATGAGCGAGAAGTGGGAGCAGAAGTATGCGGAAGACGAGTGGTACCGACACCTGTACCGCACCGGTAACGCCTACCACGGCGTGCACCCGTTCTACGCCTGGTACTGGGGCGCACACGGCCAGCAGTGGGCCGGCAAGGTGATCATCGTCGGCGGCGACCCGTCCACGGTGCGCCGCCTCGGCTTCACCCCGGCCAGCACGATGGACGACGCGTTCGAGATCGCCAGCGACGTCGTCGGCCGCACCCCGACCATCTCCCACCTCCACGTGCCGAGCGTGCTCGTCGCCGACGTCGTCTGACCCATGGCTGCCGTCGACCGATACCTGAAGAGCGGCCAGCGCGCCGTCGGCAAGGTCGAGCGCGCCGTGCAGAAGGCCGCCCGCCCGCTGCGCTCGTACGGCTTCCCGTACCGCGCCCCGAACGTGCCCAAGGGCGTCGAGGTGCCGGTCGAGGAATCGAAGCTCGGCGCCAACTACGACACCGAGTGGGCACGCACACCGGTCGCCCGCGCGGTGCGCGGCGTGTTCACCGAGGGGCCGTTGCGGCTCGCGGTCAAGGGCATCGCCAACTCCGAGGTCAAGGGCTCCGATCGGCTCGCCGACCTGACCCGGCTCGACGACCCACCGCCGGTGATCTTCGCCCCCAACCACCACAGCCACGTCGACACCGGATTGATGATCCGGTCGATCCCGATGTGCTGGCGCCGCGAGCTCGTGGTCGCCGCCGCCGCCGACTACTTCTTCGACAAGCAGTGGAAGGTCGCCGTGTCGGCGCTGACGCTCAACGCGATCCCGATCGACCGCGAGGTCACCGGGCGCAAGTCGAGCGACATGTTCCGCGACCTCGTCGCCGACGGCCACAGCCTGCTGATCTACCCGGAGGGTGGCCGCTCCCCCGACGGTTGGGGTCAGGAGTTCAAGGGCGGCGCCGCGTACCTGTCGTCACGCACGGGCGCCCCGGTGGTACCGGTGTTCATCGACGGCACCGGCGCGATCTTCGGCAAGGGCATGAAGCGCCCCAAGCCCGGCCGCACCAGGGTGATCTTCGGCGCTCCCCTGCGGCCGACCGAGGGTGAGAACACCCGCCGGTTCAACGCCCGCATCGAGGCCGCTGTGACACGGCTCGGCGACGAGGCGATCACCGACTACTGGACGGCCACCAAGCGGGCAGCGAACGGCACGAACCCGAAGCTGACCGGCCCGGAGTACAACGGCTGGCGTCGCGAGTGGGAACTCAGCGAGCGTCGCAAGCTCGGTGCCGCCGGCCTGCGTCGACGCCAGAAGCGCCGCTGGCCCGACCTCGGTTGACCACATCGCGAGTTGTGCCTGGCACAACTCGCGATTTCAGTCGCAGGTGCCGTTGGCGGGGATGTTCAGCGTGTCGCCGATGAGGAAGTTGTCCATGACGCCGCCGGGGTTGGCGGCGAACAGTTCCTCGGTGGTGATGTCGTACTGGTTCGCGACCTTGCTCGGGTTCTCGCCCTCGACGATCGTGTGGGTGCACCCCACACCGGCATCGCCGTCGTCGCCACCATCGTCGCCATCGTCACCGCCGGAATCAGTGCCCGTGTCGGTACCGGTGTCGGTGTCGGTGGCGGTACCGGGCACCAGCGCGTCGGGTGGGATCCGGATCGTGTCACCCGGCAGGATCAGCTGATTCGCGCCGTCGGGGAACTGGTTGTAGTTGATCAACTGTTCGAGCGTGATGTCGTACAGGGCAGCGATCTTGCCGAGGCTGTCGCCACCCTGGATCTCGTAGGTCTGCTCCGTCGGCGACCGGGTGCCCTCGGGATCGCCACCGGCCGGCACCGTGGTCGTGGTGGTCGTCG
>CAXAWD010000363.1:0-4360 GCA_963972325.1 uncultured Acidimicrobiaceae bacterium | reverse complement strand
CGGGGATGAAGGCGGCGAACACCGAGAACGCGGCGATGCCCGATGCGAGCACGACTCCCGGCCAGAAGGCAGCCCGATGGAGCAGGGGCGGTTTGACGTCGGAGGTGACCGGCGTGCTCGATCGGTCGACCCGGCGGGGCACACCGAGCACGGTGATCGCTGCGAACGCGGAGAAACCGGATGCCGCGAGGAACGTGAGCGCGAACCGGTCGTCGCCGAGGATCCACTCGCCGATCGTCGGCCCGAGGCCGATGCCGCCGTACACGGCGACCGAGAAGTAGCTCGCGGCCTCGGCCCGCCGGTGGGCCGGTGCGAGGTCGGCGATCAGCGTGGCGGCACCGACGAACACCGCCGCTTCACCGATGCCCATGAACGATCGCAGCACCAACACGTGCCAGAGCGCGGTCGACAGTCCGAGCAATGCGCCGCTCCCAGCGGCGATCAGTGCACCGACCATCATGATCGCGCGTCGACCGAACCGTTCGATCAGGCGGCCGAGGAACGGGCGGACGACGATCGCGGCGGCGGCGAACGTGGCGACGGTGAGGCCGACACCGAACTCGCCGGAACCGAGTTCGTCCTCGATGAACCGCAGGATCGTCACCAGGACGATCCCGCTGTAGAAGAAGAAGACGAACGCCGTGAGCGCCACCGACACGAACGGGCGGGTGATCATCTTCGAGGGGTTCGATCGGTCGGTCGGCACGGGCTCCATCGTTGCGTCTACAACCACCGAATCCACGATCGGATTCCGGCGACCCCCCGGTCGTGTGTCACAGCCGGGCGACATCGACGGCGACGTCGAGCTGCTGGGTCGCCGACGGACCGATCATCACACCACGGACCGGCGTGACGTCGGAGTAGTCACGCCCCCAGCCGACCGTGATGTGGTCGTTGACCGGCAGGTGCCCGTTGGTCGGGTCGAAGTCGACCCAACCCGCCTGCGGTGTCCATGCCGAACACCAGGCGTGGGAGGCGTCCGCACCGACGAGTCGTTCGGCGCCGGGCGGCGGCAGGGTTTCGATGTAACCGCTCACGTAGCGAGCCGGCAGCCCGAGCGATCGGAGGCAACCGACTGCGAGGTGGGCGAAGTCCTGGCAGACCCCGCGGCGTGCGGTCAACACCTCGTCGAGCGGGGTCGACAGCGTGGAGAACGCGGCGTCGAACTCGAACCCGTGGAAGATCGTCTGACAGAGCGCATCGAGTGCCTCGACGATCGGTCGGCCCGGGGTGAAGACCTCGTTCGTGATGGCCCCGAACGATCCTGCGAGAGCCGGCACGTCGATGAGCGGTGACGCCGAACGGAACATCCCGGTGTCGATCGCGAGCTCGCCGGAGGCCTCGTCGGCGATGCCGACCACATGCTCCCACGGGGTGTCGTCGACCGGTCTCGGCCGTTCGCTGACCTCGACGACACTCAGTGCTTCCACCACCATCTCGTCGTGCGGCTCGTGGAGTCCGAACTGGTTCACGAAGTTGCCGAACGCATCGAGGAACGAGTCCCACTCGGTGGCCGGCGGGACGAGCCGGACGGTGGCATCGTGCACGACCTGCCAACGGGTCGGGCGCGGGACGAGACAACCGACCGAGTATCCGTCGGTCATCACCGAGGAGTACCGGTACGTGGTGCGGTGCGACACCCGGTAGGTCCGCGTGGACGACGGCGTCGATGCCTGCGTCACGCCGACCGGCCCGTCGCACTGAACACGACCGGGTTGACCGGCGTCGAGAACCAGCGGCTCACCACCTGCCGTCCGGCGTCGTCGACGACGGCGCGCAACTCGGTCAGCATGCGATCGATCGGGAGCTCGAGCGCCTGCCGGGCGCGGTCGGCGAACGCGCCGCCGACCGCCGGTTCGCCGTCGAGCGCATGACGGACGAGCTGGTCGAGCGCAGCCGCGAGCGAACGCGGGTTGAGCGGCTCGTGCACCAGCAACGCGATCGCGGCATCGATCTCGACATCGCTCCGGTGCCGGCGGCGGTACGCGACGAGGCTGTCGTTGGCGGCCATCAAGACCTCGATGGCCGCCGTGTCGATCTCCGCGTCGCGCGGATCGCCGGACGTGACGCCGTTGCCGATCGCCCCGTCGATCAGGTCGAGCACGACGAGACAGCGTTCGAGCCGTCGCCCGGTGTCTCCGATCCGCCATGCCGGACCGCGAACCGTGCTCTCCTGCCACAACCCGGCGAGGGCGGCGAAGTCGGCGAGGACCGCGTCGAGATCATCGATCACCGTCGCGCGCCGCTGCAGCGACGAACGGAGTTCGGCGAGGTGCGACAGCACCCGGCCGGTGGTGACCGACAGGAACTCGCGCACCGTCGTGGCCTCGGTCAGCAGCGAACCGATCTCGTTCGCGACCGCGTCGCCGACGAGCGACAGTTGCTCGTTCAGCGCGTCGAGCGACGGCGAGGCCACGGACACATCCGTGTGGTCGCGACGAACCCTGGCCGCCACACGCATCATCCTGGCCGTCCACGCGCCACCGTGGAGTCCGGCGAGCCCGGGGTCCTGTTCGAGTCGGGCGGAGATCACCCGCATCGTGCGCGCCATCGCCTCGGCGCGCTCGGCCGCACGGTTGGTCCAGTACAGGGCGTCGGCAGCACGGGTGGGCACACTGCGACCGAAGTCGACCTGCGGCAACCGCGGGCCGACGACCGGAGCGACCGTCTGTCCGAGCACCCACACGTCCTTCGCGGTACACGCGGTCGGGTGGGCCGGGTCGTCGCCGGGAGCGAGCACCCTGCCGGTGCCGCCGGGCAACACCTGCACACGGGTGCCGTCGTGCACGGCGAACAGGCGGATCACGACCTCGGCGGACGTGAGATCGGGCCCGACCGAACCCGGCGCCAGCGACACCGTGCCGAGCGGGGGCCTCCCGGACAGTCGCGGGAGGTTCTGCTCGGACGGGCTGAGCCGCTCGATCGCATCGCCGAGCACCGCGCCCAGTTCGGGCAGCTCCAACACCCCGCTGCCGTGCGCGTTGGCGAGCGTCACGCCGCCGGCGCGGACGGCTTGCAGGACGCCGGGCACACCAACGGCGCCGTGGGAAGCGATGTCGAGCGGGTCGAGCACCGTGTCGTTCAGGCTGCGGTACAGCACGTCGACCCGCTCGAGTCCATCGAGGGTGCGCAGCCACACCTGGCGCTGCCGCACGACGAGGTCGGCGCCCTCGACGAGGTTGACGCCGAGTTGGACGGCCAGGTACGAGTGGTCGACGTACGACGGGTGATCGAGCCCACCGGAGAACAGCACGATGCGCGGGCTCGCCGCCTCGGACGACGCCGCCAACGAACGCCGCAGCGCGGCGGGGAACCGAGCGAGGCTGGCGATGTCGGCGTTGGCCGAGACCTCGGGCAACACGCGCGACATCACCGACCGGTCGAGCAGCGAATAGCCGAGCCCCGGTGGCGCGTCGGTCAGGTCTTGCACCACGCGCCACACGCCGTCGGCGTCGGTGACGACATCGACCGCGTACGTCGACAGCCACCGGCGCGGCGCAGAGCCGATCGCGTTGAGGCGATACCGGTCGGACGACGAGAGCAGTTCGGCGGGCACGATCCGCTCGCGGATCAGGTCGCGCCGGCCGTACAGGTCGTCGAGCACCGACTCGAGTGCCTCCATCCGCTCGGCCACCGCCAGCGACAACCACCGGAACGTCGACGCGTCGAGCACCAGCGGGATCGGATCGACCCGCCACGGGCGGCTCTCGACCCCGGCGTTGCGGCCATCGGCCCGCACCGGCAGGTCGTGGACCAAGTGGCCCGCCCCCTCGGCCGCCAGCAACCGGTCCGCGCGCGCCTGGCGGGTGGGCAGCGCCGCCGGGTCGAGCAGGCGGGCCGTGAGATCAGGGTCGGGCGGACGGCCGTGTGAGGTGATCATCGATGTCACACCGACAGCGTCGCACCTGGGGCGACGTTCGACACAGTTCCATCAGACCACGTCGCCGACGTACGTGTCGTGCAGGGCGGCGGCGATCTCGGCGATCGCGACCTGTACCCGTTCCATCGACCGGTCGAGTCGGGCACCCTCGGATGCGTCCGGTGTCAGCGTGTGGAGCACGGATTCGGCACGGCGGAGCGCCGCGTGGACGTCGCCGGAGTTCGGCAGCGGCCGGAGCACATCGTGCGCTTCGGCGAAACACCCCTGCACCGACCGCGGGAAGTCCGGCTCGAACATCAGGAACTTCACGACCCGGATGCCCTCGATCGGCCCGCGCACGGCCCGCTGGTACATCTGCAGCGCCGAGACCGACCGGAGCACGTTCATCCACCGCACCTCGTCGTTGATCGGCTCGTCGACGTCGGACTCCTTGCGCTGCAACAGACCGGCGGGGGCCACCCCGAGCCCCCGGGGGGTCAT
>CAXAWD010000362.1:0-4391 GCA_963972325.1 uncultured Acidimicrobiaceae bacterium | reverse complement strand
CACTTCGCACACGAACTATAGGGGGTCGGAGGCCTCGGGCGTAACGGTTTACCCGGTTCGGACTGTAGCTCCGGTCGCGCTCGTGACCTGATCGATGGGAATGCCCAGGCTGGCGGTGCCGCCGAACTGCGCCAGCGCGAGGTTCGCCTCGGTGCAGTCGGGTGCTCCGCCGCTGTTGGATCCGCTGGTGATGCCGAGTGCCAGCGTGCCGGTGACGATGGCCCCGCCGCTGTCTCCGGCCAATGTGCATGCGGTGCTGGCGAAGCCGCGCACGGTGCGCGACGTGCCGTCTTCCATGAAGAGTTGCGTCTCGACGCGGTCGGCAGCCACCACTCCACACGTGAACGACGACGACTGCCCGGATTTGCAGACGGGTGCGCCGATGACGGGGGATGCCGTTCCGGTGACGGTGACGGTGCTGCCGTTGGCCCCGCGAACGGTGGGGCGGTCCAGCCCGGCCTTCTGTCCGGCGGCGTCGAGGCCGATGACCGACCAGTCGAGGCCGTCCGGCGCTCCCAGGCTCGAGCGGTCGAACGAGCCGATCTGGGAGCTGCGCGCAATGTCGGCCGGATCGGGCAGGTACACCGGTGTTCCGCCGGCGCCCGTGGCCTTGTTCGGATTGCAGTGTCCCGCAGTCAGATTGACGGCGCTGCCGTCGGCGTCGACGGCATTGAAGCCGAACGAGCAGATGCTGATCTCGGTCGGCGGTGCGTCGGCGATCGGCCCGGCGGTGGTGACGTACGTGTCGCCGCCCATCGGTGCCGGGTCGGCGGGCTTGTT
The DNA here is from genome assembly GCA_963972325.1 of uncultured Acidimicrobiaceae bacterium. GTDB lineage: Bacteria > Actinomycetota > Acidimicrobiia > Acidimicrobiales > Ilumatobacteraceae > Ilumatobacter. The sequence goes on along the minus strand of CAXAWD010000362.1, from coordinate 3,611 downwards.
GCCACCGGGGGAGAGCATCACCTTGATGTTGGCCAGCAGGGTCGGCAGGTTCAGGGCCTTGCCGATCGGACTGTTCGCCACATTCAGCACGATCTGGTTGTCGATGAAGTCGATGGCTGTGCCGTTGATCTGCTCCGAGATCTCACGAGGGAGGCCGGCGATCCACGTGTTCAGATCTGCGAGCGACTTCTCCAGCCCGTCCGCGGACACCGGCGACTGCGCGGTGGCGTAGCCGTCCTTGGCGACGGCCTGCGCGGCTGCGGGAGAGGTGACGGCGACGACGGCATTACCGTCGGGCCCGATCCAGGCACCGGCGAAATCGGCGGGTCGGCTCGCCCGGAAATCCGACGCGTAGGCCGACAGCTCCTGCGCACGTGCGGCACGATCGAGGTACTCCTGCGGGGAGATCTTCAGATCTCGCTGCACGGCTTCGACGAGCTCTCGCGGAAGCTGATCGGCGGGCGACTGAACCACAGGTTCGGCCGCCGCTGTTCCGGAGAACGAAGCAAGAAGTACGAAAGCCGTCGAGCACAGCACTGCAGTACGCAGAGCCCCGGTGTTACGCATGAAATCCCTTCATCGGGTGCTTGGCATCAGCGCCCCACCCTAGGGCATGCGCCACCGAACCATTGTTCGCCCTGGTCAGGGAACTTCAGCGGTCGTTGTGGTGGTCGTCGTGGTCGTTGTCGTGGCGGAAGTCGTCGTTTCCGCCGGCGTCGTGGTTTCCGGAGGGGTGGTCACCGCGACGGGCGGTGTCGTGACCACCGGAGGCGGTGCCGGTGTCGGTTCCGGAGCAGGCGGCGGCGCAGGCAGGGGAGCCGGTTGGGGCGGGGTGTACTCCTCGGCCGTCGGCTCTTGCACCACCTCGGGAGCAGCCGCGGGCACGGTCGTCGTGGTCGGTGCGGTCGAGGGCACCCGCGCGGAGGTGGTGACCGGTGATCCCGCGTCGGTGACGGTGGGCGGTGTCGTGGCGGGTCCGCTGCTGAACACCCCACTCAGGGCTGCGATGACGAGAACGATGACCACGCCCGCACCGGCACCGGCGATGATCGTGGTGACGGTACGCGAGCGCTCGCTGCGTTCCTTCTTGTTCTCGGTCGCCGCACCGGCGAACGCGGTTGCGGCGTACTGCTGGGTCGCCGTGTCGGAACCGTCGGGATCTCCGGCCGGAACGATGGGCTCCGAGCGCAGCTGGGACGGGCCGAACACCGGTGCCACCGCCGGTATCGCCTCGGAGAACGCGAGGGGCGGCGGCGGAGCGACCACCGGGATCGCGTCGGTATCGAGCGAGTCCGTGCCGTCGTTGCGAGTGACCACCGGCGCTGCGCCGGTCACCAACGAGTTGCCGTCGACGTCCTCGATCTCGGCGATGTTCAGTGCGCCGCGAGCCGCAGCGAGCGGCTCGACGAGCAGCGCGCCTGCGGTGCGCTCGCCGATGTCGGCGACCACCGAAGGTAGGGCAGCACTGCCGCCGGTGAGCACGACCGTGCCGGTCGACGGCACGTCGAGCAAGCCCAACGTCGGCGCGATCAGGTCTGCGAACTCGGCGCGGGTGACCGTCGTCGTATCCGAGACGCCGGGCAGCTCCACCGCGATCGTGGCCACGTCCGCGTTGCTCAACGTGTGTTTCGCCTGCTCGCAGGACGCGACGACACCGGTGAGAGAAGCCAGAACTGCGGCGTCGGACAGGTCGAGGTGTTCGCGATCGGTCACCACGTGATCGAACAGGGCATCGGTGAACACGTCACCGCTGACCGCGGTGGTGCGCTCGGTGCCGCCGCCCGGATACGTCGAGATGTCGGTGCCGGTGGCCCCGATGTCGATGACCGTGACGGCAGCCCCCGGGCTCGGCTGAGCGAACGCGCTCGCGGCCTTGGCCTCGGGAACCAGTGCGACGTCGGTGAGACCGGTGTGATCGAGGGCGTCGCGCAGCAGAGCGATGTTCTCGCGTGGCCATCGCGTCGGGTACGTCATCGTCGTGACGGGCGTGGACGCTGATTCGGACGTCTCGGAGAACATGCTCACGAGGCAGTTGGCGGCGTTGGCCATCAGATCCTCGGCGCGATACGCGTCGGCATCGGGTTCGAGATCTTCTTGCTTGCCGACCAGATCGACGAAGCGAGTGAACGGCGCGGTGTCGACGGACTCTCCGAGATGGGCGCGGCCGTCGTCGTCGAACCTCAGTGTCGTCGGCAGTACGACGACGGTGGGTTCGAACGCGGTCGAGTCGCGATACACCGCAACGGACCTGGTGTTGCCGATCGTGATTCCGAGATGCCCGGCACCGCTCATGGAGTGCCGCCCGTCGTGGCTCCGGCCGGAGCTCGGTCCTGGGGCGGAGCGAGACGTCCAGCCTGGGTGTTGTCGTCGGCGTTCTCGTCGGGGGTGGGCTTCGGCGGGTCCTCGGCGGTGTCGTCGTCGGGCAGCTCGGGTCCGACCGGTTCGTCGTCGGTCGGCGGTGTCGTGGTGGGGTCCTCGGTCTCGGTGGCCTCCGGAAGGTCGACGGCGGGTCGCGTGTCGACCTCGGCCGCGTCGCGTTCGGAGCGTCGCTCTCGGGTCGGATCCGTAGCCGTGGTCGTGGTCTCCGGCGTGATGATCGGTGCGGGCGAGACGGCGGGGACGAGTTCGGCTGCCGGTTCGACGACGGCGGTGGGGAAGTCGATCGGCCCACCCGGCCGGACTCCCGACGTCGTCGTCGGGGGCGCCACCTGAGCGTTCTCGATGGTGGGCACCGGAGTCTCGGAGGATGTGCCGAGCTGCAATGCGATCACACCGGCACCGACCGTCAGCGCCGCTGCGAACGCCGCGGCGGCGAACAGTGGGGCGGTGAACAGGGGACGACGGTCGGCGCGGGTCGGTGCGCCGACGACGGCGAGGCGTTCGGTGACGGCGTCGACCGGGTACCGGGCAGCCAGAAGCGCTGCACCACGCGCCGCGGCGACGGCAGTGTCCTTCTTCTCCATGGTTGCTCGCATCGACGAGTTCCAGGCGGCCAGCGCCTCCTCTTCCGATACGAGCGCAACGTGCGCCAACCCGTGCCCGTTCATGGCCGCACGCAGGGCGAACACCTGCTCGGCGGTCCAGCGGGCCGGGTAGGTGGCGGCCGCAGCGAGATCGCCGGGGCGCAGATCGATCGACGACGCCACCTCGGTGAGCAGGCAGAGCAGCGCCATCGACGTCAGCTGTTCGGCGGGGAAGACGGTGCCCCGGCTCCCGGTGACACCGCCACCGAGCGCGTCGAGGAAGTGCGTGTACGCCTCGGAGTCATTGGCGGTGGCGTCACCGAGTGAGACGGTGCCGTCGGGGTGAGTGTTGAGCACGGTCGAGTGCAGGGACGCCAGATGCAGGGAGGGGCCGGGCGCGATGGGGTGCGACACGGCCGCAACGGCCTGGTCGTCGTCCAGATAGAGGCCGACGTCCGGTGCGCCGATACTCGCCCCGCCGGGCTGCTCGGTCATGCGGGCTGCTCGGTCATGGGGATATCTACCTGTCCTGGGCTCGGAGTCGATGGTCGGTCGTTATGTCGCTTCGGATCCTCACACAGTTACACCCGCAGTAGGGGGCATCAGCGTGCCGAGGTCAGGTGGTCGATGTTCCGTAGCCCATCGCCC
>CAXAWD010000361.1:0-4399 GCA_963972325.1 uncultured Acidimicrobiaceae bacterium | reverse complement strand
TCGTGAGGGTGGCCGTACGGTGGGTGCCGGCCGCGTCACCAAGATCCTCAAGTGACCGACGATTCGAACTGAAGAGAGACTGACATGGCACAGAACATTCGAATCCGCTTGAAGGCATTCGACCACGAGATCATCGACCAGTCGACGAAGAAGATCGTCGAGACCGTCAACCGGACCGACGCCACCATCCGTGGCCCGATCCCGCTGCCCACCGACAAGCACCGGTACACGGTCATCCGTGGCCCGCACGTCGACAAGGACTCGCGCGAGCACTTCGAGATGCGCGTCCACAAGCGGCTGATCGACATCGTCAACCCCAACGCCAAGACCATCGACTCGCTGCAGCGCATCGAGCTCCCGGCCGGCGTCGACATCGAGATCAAGATCCAGCAGGCCTGATTCCACAGGTCGAGCGAGCGGCGCCTCGGCGCCTGATCGCAACGAACACGAGAGAGCCGGCGGTCGCGAGACCGCCGGCTCTCGGCGTTTCCGGTTCGCTGCGGGAGTCCCGTGTGCTCGACCGGCGTTCATGTGGTGTGAACAAGGTGAGAACCCCGTCGTCGTGCATGACGAACGGGCCGAGTGATTGGTAGACCTGGAACCCATGACGTCGCTGCCTCCCCCCGACCGCCCGGGCGCCGACCCGTCGACGGGCCCGTCGGCCTGGGCGTCGCCGACGATCGTCGAGCTGACACCCACCGAGCCGCAACCGTCCGCCTACGCCACCCCGCCGCCGCCGCCGCCCGCGCCGCCCGCCCCACGTCGTCCGCGCCGCTGGCCCCGACGGTTCGCCGTTGGCCTCGCCGTCGTGGTCGCGATGATCGGGGCGGGCGTGACCGGCGCCGTGCTCCAGCGGGAGTGGGAGGACGACCCGACCCCACCGCAGCGCTCGTCGTCCGAGGCGCTCGACATCGGCGCCGCCCGAACCGACACCCTCCCGTCGATCGACGTCGCCGCGGTCGCGGCCTACGTCGCCCCGTCGATCGTCACGATCAGCGCCGACATCGACGGTCCCGAGGGGGTCGGGGGCTCGATCGGTACCGGCGTCATCACCACGTCCGACGGCGAGATCCTGACCAATGCCCACGTGGTGGAGGACGCCACCGCCATCCGGGTCCGCCTCGCGGGCGAGACCGAACCCCGAGCGGCCACGCTGCTCGCCGCCGACGCCGGCAACGACCTCGCCCTGCTACGCGTCGACGGAGACGGTTTCGTCCCCGCCACGTTCGCCGACCCCGATTCCACCCGGATCGGGGACGAGGTGGTCGCGATCGGGTTCGCGCTCGACCTCGACGGTGCGCCTTCGGTCACCCGCGGGATCGTCTCGGCGCTCGACCGGACGATCGTCACCGCCAGTGGTGCACTCGACGGTCTCGTCCAGACCGACGCGGCGATCTCGTCGGGTAACTCCGGCGGCCCGCTCGTCGACGCCCTCGGGCACGTCGTCGGCATCAACACCGCGGTGGCCCGGGGCGACGCCACGATCGCGGCGAGCAACATCGGCTTCGCGATCTCGGTCGGTGAGGCCCTCCCGGTGATCGAGTCGCTCCGCGAGCAGGCCGACGGCGAGCCACGCGACGAGGGATACCTCGGCGTCGGGCTCGACGACCGCCGTGACGGCGGGCAGGGAGCGATCATCGCCCAGGTCGAAGACGGCACCCCTGCGGCGGCCGCCGGTCTGCAGGCCGGCGACATCGTGATCTCCGTCGACGGGGCACCGATCGAGGGCGGGGCGGGCCTCGTGGCCGCCGTTCGCGATCAGGAGCCCGGCGACGAACTCGAGATCGAGGTCGTTCGAGACGGCGACATCATCACGGTCTCGGTCGTGCTGACCGAGCGCCCCGCGACCTGACCGGCCACCGTTCGGCGCCGGTACCGGAACGTGGCGGGGTTGTGCCGTCGTCACCCCACCGATAGCATTTCCTGGCCGTGTCCCGAGGAGTCTCGGGCACCGACATAATCGCAATCGATGTCCATGTGAGCCTGATCCGGGAAGCCGGCAGGGACCTCATGGCAACAACGTGACCGAGTGCTCCGCACGCCGTTCAGGCTGCGGAGCATTTGCGTGAGAAATCACCGGTCGATCAGTAGCAGTGGATAGCCCGTCCGGGGCTCGATCAACAGCAAGGAACAGCCGTTATGGCACAGACAGTGATTCTCGGCGAGAAGGTCGGGATGACGCAGAAATGGGTGGACGACAAGGTCGTCCCCGTCACGGTCCTCCGTGTCGAGCCCATGCGCGTCGTCCAGATCAAGACCAACGAGCGTGATGGATACACCGCCCTGCAGGTGACCTACGGGCACCGCGAGGCCAAGAAGCTCAACAAGCCCGACGCCGGGCACTTCGAGAAGGCCGGCGTGCAGCCGGGCAAGCGGCTCGTCGAGCTGCGTCTCGACTCGGTCGACGGTTTCGAGGTCGGCCAGGAGATCACCGTCGAGGCGATCGCAGCCGGCAGCCGAGTCGACGTCACGGGCACCAGCCGAGGCAAGGGCTTCGCCGGTGTCATGAAGCGCCACAACTTCCGCGGCATGGGCGAAGGCCACGGCGTGCACCGCACGCACCGCATGCCCGGCTCGATCGGCGCCTGCTCGTTCCCCGGTCGTGTGTTCAAGGGCCAGCGGATGGCCGGCCACATGGGCCACGAGCAGGTCACCACACTCAACCTCGAAGTGGTCGACTCCGACGTCGAGCGCAACGTGCTGCTGATCAAGGGTTCGGTTCCGGGCCCGAACGGCGGCGTCGTATCCGTCCGCAATGCCGTCAAGGCAGCGGTGAAGGGAGCCTGATCACCATGTCGCAGATCACCCTCAAGAACGCGTCCGGCAAGGACGCCGGCAAGGTCGACCTCGACGACAACACGTTCGGCATCGAGCCCAACGTGCCCGTCATGCACCAGGTCGTGACCGCTCAGCTCGCGGCCCGTCGGGCCGGCACCCAGAGCACCAAGACCCGCAGCGAAGTCCGTGGTGGTGGCGCCAAGCCGTACCGCCAGAAGGGCACCGGCAACGCCCGTCAGGGCTCGATCCGTGCGCCGCAGTACAGCGGTGGCGGCGTCGCCCTCGGGCCGAAGCCGCGCAAGTACGACCAGAAGACCCCGAAGAAGATGATCGGTCTCGCGCTCCGCTCGGCACTGTCCGACCGGGCCGCCGAGGGCAAGGTCGTCGTCGTCGAGTCCTGGGGCTGGGACAAGCCCAGCACCAAGGCCGCCAAGGCAGCGCTCGCCGATCTGGGCATCGACGGCAAGGCGCTCGTCGTGGTCGGCCGTGACGACGCCGCAGCGGCGCTCAGCTTCCGGAATCTCATCGAGGTCCAGCTGATCACCCCGGCCGAGCTCAACGCCTACGACGTGCTCTGCAACGAATACATCGTGTTCACGCAGGACACGCTGCCCACCGCCGCGCCGAAGGTCACGAAGACCGAGGCCGCCCCCAAGTCAGCCGACGAGGGAAGCGCCAGCGACGAGCCGGAGGCCGCCGAGTGGGCCGGGTCGGTCAAGGCGCTCGCCGACGGTTCGCAGCCCGAAGGCTTCGACATCAAGGGCAACGCCGACTCGATGCTGTACCACGTGCCGGGCAGTGCGTTCTACGAGCGCACGGTCGCCGAGGTCTGGTCCGCCACCGAAGCAAGTGCGGAAGCCGCCGGCTTCCAGAAGCCGCCGTCACAGCGTGACGCCGCCGACGACAACGAGAGCGAAGGCTGATGAAGGACCCACGCGACATCATCGTGGCGCCGGTCGTCTCCGAGAAGAGCTACGAGCTCATGGAGACCGGTGTCTACACGTTCAAGGTGCATCAGAGCGCCAGCAAGCCCGAGATCCGCGACGCCGTCGAGGCGATCTGGGGGGTCGAGGTGCTCAAGGTCAACACCCTCAACCGCAAGGGCAAGGCCACTCGAGTCCGAGGCACGAACCGCACCGGTTCCAAGCCGAACACCAAGCGCGCCATCGTCACGCTGGCAGCGGGCGAGATCCCGCTGTTCGAGAACTGAAGGAAGCAGGCAACTCGTCATGGCGATTCGTTCCCGTAAACCCACGAGCCCCGCACGTCGCTTCCAGACGTCGGCCGACTTCTCCGAAGTCACCAAGTCGACGCCCGAGAAGGCGCTGCTGGCCTCGAAGCCCAAGACCGGTGGCCGCAACGCCTACGGTCGCAAGACGTCGCGTCACCGCGGTGGCGGCCACAAGCAGCGCTACCGCGTGGTCGACTTCAAGCGCACCAAGGATGCGGTGACCGCCAAGGTCGCCGCCATCGAGTACGACCCCAACCGCACGTGCCGCATCGCCTTGCTCCACTATGCCGACGGCGAGAAGGCCTACATCCTGGCGCCGAAGGGCCTCAACGTGGGCGACCACGTCGAGAGCGGCCAGGGCGCCGACATCAAGCCCGGCAACGCGATGCC
>CAXAWD010000360.1:0-4404 GCA_963972325.1 uncultured Acidimicrobiaceae bacterium | reverse complement strand
CGCTTCACCTTGACCGGGTGCAAGTGGTACAGCACCGAGTTCATGATCACGTAGGAGCGGTTGCGGGGGCTGTCGCTGTAGCCCTTCCGGAAGATCGAACCCGGCCGGAAGATGCTCGACCAGACCTGGCCGCCCTGCACGCTGTCGGTCGCCGTCTGCACACGATCCTTGATCGTCGGCTTCGGGGTGTCGTCGATGATCTTTGCCATGATCAGCGTTCCCCGGTCACGCAGGCCGCCGTCGGCCGCTGCTCTCGCTGGCGCTCGTTTGCTCGCATCGGATCGTTTCCTTCGGTCAATTCAATCGACGGTCGGTCGGTCGTCGGGAGGATTCGGTACATCGTTCTCAGAGCCTCATGCCATAGCCGTAGCCATGGCTGTTGGTGCGGGCATGGGAATCGCCGGCAGCGGTGGGCTGGCCGACCTTGCCGAGGATGATGACCCCGGTCGGGCATCGGTCGACGCACAGCGCACAGCGGGTGCAGATGTCGTCGTCGATGATGAACATGAAGGCATCGGACGGATCGAGGCCCGGCTGCTCGGTGCCCGTCGCCTCGACGACGGACTCGGGCTGGACCATGTGGATGCACTTCCACGGGCAGATGTCGACGCAGCCCTCACACGCGATGCACTCGGTCTGATCGATGTGGATGAACTGCTTGGGCTTGACCGCCCGAGTCAGATAGTCCGCGTCGACCTCGACGAGTGAGTACTCGTCGGTGTACGGCATCATCGGGGGGTTCGCGTCGGTCTTCGCCATCTTCAGCGTTCCCCGGCCACGCAGGCCGCTGTCGGACACTCGCTCGCTGGCGCTCCCTCGTTCGCATGGCGCGACGGGTTCAGCACATGCGACGCATTTCGTGTCGAACGGACGTTGGACATGACCATCATCAGCTCTTCTTCACCAGGGGGCGGCCGTAGCTGCTGGTCTCGATCTCCTGCTTGCCGGCGTCGTCGCCGCGCTTCTGCCACCAGCTCCAGATGAAGAGCATGAGGCCGAAGAAGTACACGTGGATGATCACGACGACGATGTCGCGGATCGCTTCGTACTGCAGGGTGATCGGGTTCCATCCACCGAGCGGCTCGGGCTTGAGGATGTCGAACGGGCCGTAGATGATGTTGGTGCGATCCCAGCCCAGGTTCTTGTCGGCGTGGTCGATCCACTGGTGCGGCACCACGCCGAAGGCGAGGAACAGCACGCCGAAGACGTACACCGAACCGAGCATCGCTTCGCCCCACGAGAACGGCGTGCCCTTGGGGCGACGCTTGCCGTAGGGGATGGCCACGAGCGTCAGCAGGGTCGTGGCGATCAGCGACACCAGGAACGCGGTGTTGATGCCCGGAACCGCCTTGCCCTCGAGGGGGTTCCACCAGTTGAAGGCGATCATCATCTGGATCGTCGTGCCCTTTCGTTTGCCGGTGCTGTCGTCATCGAAGCGTTGGATCGAACTGTGGTCTCGGCTCGGACCGATGTGCGTCGCGCGGCGGCGCTCGTGAACATCGGCACAAGTCGACTTGTCGTACTGTAGTCGCCCGACCTCGCCGGGAGACATCCAGTCTGGCAGTCCAGTTTGTCGCCCCGGGCAGGTTGTGCATAAGTGCACGAGTTCTCCGGAGAAATTCGGGAAAGCCACGTCCGGCCGTCTATCGTTGCACCAGCGTTCCTCGGCCACCAAGGTCGAGGTCCGACCGCTCACTCGCTGGCGCTCCCTCACTCGCACCGGAGACAAACTCGATGACCGACAGCACGACCATCTCACTCGACGCCACCGGCGGAGTTCTGCGATGACCGAGATCCCCGAACATCTGCTCAAGCGCAGCCGCGAACGTCGGTCGGCGATGGGTGGCGGCGACGCCGAGGGCGGCGATGCCGCCCCTGCGGCGTCCACCCCGGCCACCACCGCCTCGTCGGCGCCCGCTGCCGCGGCGCCGAGCGGCCCCGTCGAGCGCGCCGCTGCGCCGTCGCCCGCCGTTCCCGAGCCACCCAAGCCCGACATCCCCGTCGTCGCCGCGTACAAGTCGCGCAAGAAGGTGCCGTTCTGGGCGATGACCGCGCTGGCGCTCCTGCCGGTGTGGGCGTTCATGTACGCCCGGGCCGTCACCACCCAGCCCGCCGAAGCCACCGGCCCGCTCGCCGAAGGTGAAGTCATCTACGGCAACTGCGCATCGTGCCACGGCGCCGCCGGCCAGGGCGTCAGCGGCCTCGGCTACGCGTTCGCCGACGGCGAGGTCCTCGAGACCTTCCCCAACATCGAAGACCAGTTGCGCTTCGTCTACTGGGGCTCCGACAACTACGGCCTCGCCGGCGTCGAGGTGTACGGCAACCCCGAGCGCGAGGGCGGCCCGCACCTGACCGGCGCCCAGGGCGTGATGCCCGCGCAGGGTTCCGCCGCCGGTGGCGCGCTCAGCGACTACGAGTTGCTCGGCGTGGTCTGCCACGAACGGTTCGTGCTGGGCGGCGCCTCCGAGTTGGAGGAGTACGACGGCGAGTTCGAGCAGTGGTGCTCCCCCGAGTCGGCGCTCTACGGCGAACTCGAAGCCGGCGCATCGCTCCTGACGCTCGAAGAAGTCGACGACACGATCATCCCGATCGGCGATCCGGTACCCGGTCAACCCGGCCGCGAGTGACCGCACACCCGTCCGCCCGATCCGACGCACTCGTCGTCGGCGGGGGGCCGGCGGGCGCCGCGACGGCGCTCGAACTCGCACGGCGCGGCCACCGTGTCGTCGTCATCGAACGTGAGACCTCGCACGAACCCGGTCGCGCCTCGGGGTTGCTCAACCCGAGGGCACTCCACATGCTCGACCGGCTCCGGGTCGAGCCGCCTGTCGGCCACCGCGTCGACCACGTCCGGCTGAGCACCGCCGAACACTCGAGCCGGGTCGAGTGGCCCGACCACCCCGACCTGCCCGACCACGGCCTCGTGTCCAACGGCTTGAGCCGGGCGCTCGCCGACAGCGCGGCGGCCGCCGGGGTCACGATCCTCACCGGGCACACGGCGACCGCACCGATCATCGATCGCGGGTTCGTCCGCGGCGCCCACGTCACCGCCCCCGACGGCACCCCGTTCGAAGCCCGCGCCGCCTACACGGTGATCGCCGACGGCGCCAACAGCCAGTTCGGGCGGGCACTCGGCACGTTCCGCGAACCGAGCTGGCCGTACGGCCTCGCCCACCAGGCCGCGTTCCCGTCCGACGCCGACACGTCCGACACCGTCGACTTCGTACTCGACCTCCGCGACCGGTCGGGCACCCCGATCATCGGGCACGGCTGGATGTACCCGGCCGGCGACGGCACGGTCACCGTCGGCGTGGTGATGATGTCGACCTCGCCGTCGTTCGCGGTCGTCAACCCGGCCAACCTGTTCCAGCGTCTGGTCGACGATCGGTCCGAGTCGTGGAGCATCACCGGCGGCCCGCTCGATCCGCCGAGCGGGCGCCGCCTGCCGGTCGGCCTGTCGGTCGGGCCGTCGGCCGGCCCCACGTACTTGCTCGTCGGCGACAGCGCCGGCGCCGCCAACCCGTTCTCCCGGACCGGCATCGAAACCGCGCTCGAAACCGGATGGTTGGCCGCCGAGGTGCTCGACGAGGCGATCCGCACCGACGATGCCGCCCACCTCCAGCGCTACACCCGGCTGCTCGACGATCGCTACGGCTCCTACTACCAAGTGGGACGCCTGACCGCCCGCATGCTCGGATACCCGGCAGTCGCCCGGCGTGCCGAGCGCCTCGTCACGCGACGGCGAGCGTTCGCCGACGCGTACCTCCGCATCACCACCGACGCGCTGCGCTCGGGCCCGCGGGTCGGGCCACCCGAGACCGCCTACCGAATCGGTCGGGCGATCGCCCTGGTCGCGCCCGACGCCTGACGGCCCGGCCACGCCTCGGTCAGACGGTCAGGTCCCGATAGCGACGGCGGAGCGTCACCACCGACAGCGCCAGGATCACGGGGTAGATCTCGAGTCGGCCGAGCAGCATCTGCACCATCGTCACCCAGCGGGCGAACCGCGGCAGGGCGAGGAAGTCGCTGGTCGGCCCGACGTCGCCCAGTCCCGGCCCCACGTTGCCGAAGGCGGTGGCCGCGGCCGAGAACGAGGTGATGATGTCGGGGCCGGTCAGGGCGATCACCATCGCTCCCCCGCCGAACGTCGCCAGCGCGAGGATCAGGAACCCGACGATCTTGTTCGCAGTGCGGTCGGGCATCACGCCGCCGCCGACGCGGATCGGACGCACGAGTCGCGGGTGGAGGTGCCGCAGCGCCTCACGGTGCGCGTAGCTCGCGATCGCCAGCACCCTGATCAGCTTCACACCGCCGGCGGTCGACCCCGCCATGGCACCGATCGGGAGCAGCAGCAGGATGACGGCCTGGGCGCCCTGCGACCACGACCCGAAGTCGTCGGTGGCG
>CAXAWD010000359.1:0-4407 GCA_963972325.1 uncultured Acidimicrobiaceae bacterium | reverse complement strand
TGACCGGCGACGCGGCCCGGACGATCTCCTCGACGGCGGTGGGCGACACACCATCGACGTCGGCCTGCCAGATCGCCCGCTGGTCGGGGTTCTTCGACAGGAGGTTGACGCCGTGGCTGATCGCCGTGCGGGTCGTGTCGTTGCCGGCCACCGCGAGCAGCACGAAGAACGAGGTGATCTCGTCGGGAGTGAGCAGGTCTTCGTCGAGGTCGTTGTGGATCAGCCGAGAGGTCAGGTCGTCGGTCGGGTTCTCGCGGCGGGCTTCGATCAGCTCGGCCATCAGGCCGGCGAGCGCCATGCCCGCCTCGATGAACTTCTCGATCCCACCGTCTTCGCCGATGAACTCGGGATCGCCGCCGCTGAGGATCACGTTGGTCGCATCGAGCACCGTCTTGAACTCGCTGCGGGGGATACCCATCATGTCGCAGATGATCAGCAGGGGGAACGGCTGCGACAGCACCTCGACCAGATCGACCTCGCCCTGCTCACAGAAGTCGTCGATCAACTCGGCGCAGATCGTCTCGACCGAGTCGAGTACCCCGGCCAGCTCGGTCGGCGTGAACGCCTTGGCGACGATGCGTCGCTGGTGGGCATGGCGCGGGTTGTCCATGTTGATGAACCCACCGAAGAACTCGAGCATCTCCATCGGGAGGTCGAACAGCGACGTGGCGCCCCGGCCTGAGCAGAAGTCCTCCGGACGCTTGCTGATCTGGACGACCTCGTCGTACCGGGTGACCGCATGGATCGTCTCGACCGTCTCCGAGAGCACGTTCTCGACCTGGATCGGCAGGATGGCGCCCTGTTCACGGATCTCCGCGAACTGCGCCATCCGGTCTTCCAAGGGCTGATGCCAGTAGGTCGCCTCGACGAGACGTGATGCTGGAGTCGTCATGTGGATCCTCCCCGGGAGCCGCTGATCGTGTGAGCCGGTCGGCGTCAGCACGAGTATCGCCGCCCCGTCGCCGGTACGACGAACCAGCCGACCCGATCTACAGTCGGCGCCGTGACCGCTTACATCATCGTCGACACCAACGTCTCCGATCCGGAGGCGTACGAGGAGTACAAGGCGGCGGCACGGCCGATCGCCGAGCAGTACGGGGGCGAGTACCTGGCACGTGGCGGCGACCTGCGCATCGCCGAGGCCGAACTGTGGTCGCCGACCCGCCTCGTCGTGGTGTCGTTCCCCGACATGGCCGCTGCGAACGCCTTCCTCGACAGCGAGGAGTACGCACCGGTCAAGGAGCTCCGGCATCGATACGCCACGTCGACCGTCGTCGTCGTGGACGGTGCGCCCGCCGCGGCACGGGAGGCGAGCGTGCGGCGCATCGAGGTGCAGCGGGCGATCGCCGCCGAGCCGGCTGCGATCTTCGACGTGCTCCGTCGGCCCGATGGTCACGTCGACATCGATGCGTCCGGCATGCTGATGTCCGCGTCGGGCGACCCGGCCGACGCCGTCGGTGATCGGTTCACCATTCACATGGACCGCGACTCGCTGCGCGACTTCGACCTGGGGGAGTACGACGTCGAGGTCGTGATGACGGTCTTCGAACCCGACCGCGAGATCGCCTGGACGATCGACGGGCAGATGAAACCCCCGATCGGCCACGTGTACGGATACCGGCTCGAGCCGATCGACGGCGGCACGGGCGTCACCTCGTACTACGACTGGTCGGGCATCCACGAGCACTACGAGCCGTTGGTCGACGCGATCTTCCCCGTGGTGTCCGAGCAGAACCTGCGGGGCACGCTCGGCATCCTGGCCCGCCGCGTCGCCCCCGGAGCGTCTCGGCCGGCGGTCGCCACCGCGTGAGGCGGGTCGTTCAGCTGGGTGTGAGAAGCCGCGACCGAAATCGGTCGCCGAACGTGTGAGCGTCGTGGCGGGACCGACGCCCGGGTCGGGTGGCCGACGCCGTCGGTCCCGACGCATCGGCCGGTCGGCCACCGGAGTCGAACCGTCGGCCACCGGCCGACCCGACCGAATCGACCACGACCGAGATCGGCGCGTGGCGGACGAAGCCGGTGGTCTCGGCTCGGGCGGTGTCGAACCCGGCGTGCGGTTCCTCGACGGCTCGCCGATGCCGACCGTCGGCGAACGGCGGTCGCTCGGGCGCCCGGATCTCGATGTAGCCGGTGTACGCCCCGGCCGGGAGCTCGGCGCACGCGCGGTAGCGGCCGGTGTGGGCGTCGTCGGTCAGACGGACGGTGTGCGACGGGCCGTCGCAACGCGTCAGCTCCGCCGTCACCGAGAGATCGGTGAGCATCTCGCCGAACGTGGCACCGGCGTGGAACTCCACCGCTCGTCCTGACTCCGAGCACACGGCCCGTCCATGCACCGAGACCTCGGGGTGCTCGATCGACACCACGGCTCGTGACGTCACCGCAGGTCCCCGGTCGAGCCGAATCCCGATCACCAGCCACTGGCCGGGGGCAGGCCGTTCGAGCTTGGCGCACTCGTACGGCACGGAGCCGGCGTTCCAGGCGACGATCCGACCGTCCGACGGGTGGACCTCGGTGCCGCTCGGGTCGACGAGGTACATCCAGTAGTCGGCCGGTTCGCCATGGGACAGCGTGAACGTCGCCGTCCGGGCTCCCTTCTCGACCTCGAAGCCGTACCAGTTGTAGCGATGTGGTTCGGTGTTGAGCGACGTGACCGCACACTCGAACGGGAGCACGCCGAACCGCCCGACCAACTCGTCGAGCGACGGTCGTTCGAGCGGGTCGATGCCGGGGGCACCGAGCAGCCCGTCGAGGCCGTCACGGACGTGGGAGGTGGGCCCGCCGCCGCTCCCGGCCGTGGACAGCATGCCGCCTCGTCGAGCAGCGTTCTCCTCGATCATCGCCGTGCGGATCGCCGCCGCGCCGACGCGTTCGGACCGGCTGTCGGCCGAGGAGAGTCGCTCGCTGTCCGACCGCCCCGCAAGGCTCGTGTTCCCCATGTCGTCCTCCCGGTGCACCTCGTGGGTGGTGACAGAGAGGCAGCGCGGGCGCTCCTGATACGCGCGACGACCGAAACACCCGATCGGGCCCGGGTTCCGACGGTGGCGACCGGTGTGCAGCCGGGTCAGACGAGCCCGAGGGCGAGCATCGCGTCGGCAACGCGCTGGAAGCCGGCGATGTTGGCACCGGCGACGTAGTTGCCCGGCATGCCGAACTCGTCGGCCGTCGCCAGGCACGTGGAGTGGATGTTGCGCATGATGCCGGCGAGGCGCTCCTCGGTGTGGGCGAACGTCCAGTAGTCACGGCTCGCGTTCTGCTGCATCTCCAGCGCCGAGGTGGCGACGCCGCCGGCGTTGGCCGCCTTGCCGGGGCCGAAGGCGACGCCGCCCTCTCGGAAGACCTCGACCGCTTCGGCCGTGCACGGCATGTTCGCGCCCTCGGCGACAGCGATGCACCCGTTTCGTACCAGTTGGGCGGCGTCGCGGCCCGACAGTTCGTTCTGGGTGGCCCCCGGCACTGCGATGTCGCAGGGGATCGACCAGATCTCGCCGCCCGCCCGATACGACGCCGTCGTGCGGGTCTCGACATAGCTCTTCAGCCGGCCGCGGTCGACGAGCTTGATCCGCTTCACGAGATCGAGGTCGATGCCGTCGGGGTCGTGCACGACACCGTCGGAGTCGGAACACGCGACCACCTTGCTGCCGAGCTGCTGCAACTTCTCGATGGCGTAGATCGCCACGTTGCCCGATCCGGACACCACGCAGGTGCGACCGTCGAGATCGAGGCCGCGGGCACGCAGCATCTCGTCGAGGAAGAACACCGTGCCGTACCCGGTGGCCTCGGTTCGCACGAGCGAACCGCCCCACTCGATGCCCTTGCCGGTCATCACGCCCGACTCGTACCGGTTGGTGATCCGCTTGTACTGGCCGAACAGGTAGCCGATCTCGCGGGTCCCGACGCCGATGTCGCCTGCGGGTACGTCGGTGTACTCACCGATGTGTCGGTAGAGCTCGGTCATGAAGGCCTGGCAGAAGCGCATGACCTCACTGTTCGAACGGCCCTTCGGGTCGAAGTCGGAGCCGCCCTTGCCGCCGCCGATCGGCATGCCGGTGAGTGCGTTCTTGAACGTCTGCTCGAAGCCGAGGAACTTGATCGTGCCGAGGGACACCGACGGGTGGAACCGGAGCCCGCCCTTGTACGGCCCGAGTGCGCTGTTCGACTCGACCCGGTACCCGCGGTTGATGTGGACCTCGCCCTGGTCGTCCTCCCACGACACGCGGAAGATGATCTGACGCTCGGGTTCGCAGATCCGCTGGACGATCTTGCGGTGGGCGAAGTCGGGATGCTTGGCGACGACGGGGCCGAGCGTGGTGACGACCTCCCGGACGGCCTGATGGAACTCGGGTTCGGCCGGGTTCTGGCGGACAACGTCTTGGTGGATGGCTTCCAGTTCTTCGTTGAGCACCCGTC
>CAXAWD010000358.1:0-4429 GCA_963972325.1 uncultured Acidimicrobiaceae bacterium | reverse complement strand
TCTGCGGGGTGGAGTTGAAGTTGACGTTGGCTCCCGACGCCGATCCGCCGCCTCCGAAGCACTGCTTGGAGGAAATGGTGGTCGTCGCGCCACTCTACGACTAGCTCTCCGTGGCGTTATCCACGAGCCTGTGGATAACTGTGGGGGAAACTACATCGGTGTCAGTTCGCGATGTGGACAACCGTCACCAGCAGCCGTGCGCGCGGAGCGCGCTCGATCGAACGGCTAGCGCCACTTGGTGGCGGTGTAGAGACCGCCGAGAATCGCGCCGAGGCCGACCAGCGTGAGCCAGTTGTTGCCCTGGAACACGAGGTTGCGCAGGATGATCACGATCATGCCGATGATGAACAGGGCGACCATCAGCACCGGGATCCACGGCTGTGGCGCACGCATCTCGCTCGTGACGGGCGGGGTGTAGCGCGTCGACGCATGCACACCGTGCTCGTTCTCGGTCGGGTTGGCGATCCGCTGCTCGCCGGGCCGCGTGCCCTTGGGGGTCGTTCGACCGCCGCCTGTCTTGCGCTTTGGAGGTGCCACGATCGTCGAGTCTAGAGCGAGATGGCGGGTTCCCGGGCGACGCCACCCCTCGACCTCCACCTGAACCCGCACCCGGCGTCGGCGGCACCGTCGGTAACGTGACCAGTGATGCCCCGCATTCTCGTCATCGACTCGTACGACAGCTTCGTCTACAACCTCGTGCAATACCTCGGCGAGCTCGGTGCCGAACCGATCGTGCACCGCAACGACCGGATCACCGTCGACGAGGCGATCGACCTCGCCCCCGACGGTGTGCTGTTGTCGCCCGGCCCCGGCCGCCCCGAGACGTCGGGCATCATCTGCGACGCGGTCACGGCGTTCGCCGCCGCCGGCACGCCGGTGCTCGGCGTGTGTCTCGGCCACCAGGCGATCGGGCACGTCTACGGCGCCGACGTGGTGCGGGCGCCCGAGCTGATGCACGGCAAGACCTCACCGATCGAGCACGACGGCGCCGGCGTGTTCGCCGGTCTCCCGTCGCCGCTCACCGCCACCCGCTACCACTCGCTGACGCTCGACCCCGCCACGGTGCCCGACGTGCTCGAGGTCACCGCCCGCTCGACCGAGGGCGTCGTCATGGGTGTCCGGCACCGTGAGGTCGACGTCGAGGGTGTGCAGTTCCACCCCGAGAGCATCCTCACCGGCTGCGGGCACGACCTGTTGCAGAACTTCCTGAACCGCGCCGCCTGAGCGCCCGAGTCCCGCCGGCCCACACCGGTGGGCGCGCTGCCAGGTGGTCAGGGCGCCGCGGTCGTGGTGGTCGTCGCGGTCGTGGTGGTGGTCGTCGACGGCGTCGTGGTCGTGGTGGTCGTCGGCGGCACCGTCGTGGTCGTGGTCGTCGTGGTGCTCGTGGTCGTGGTCGTCTCGGCCACCCGCGCCTGGCCGACCACGATCGAGATCGTGGTGCCCTTGTCGACCTCTTGGCTCGTGCCGATGCTTTGCTCGAGCACGGTGCCGTCCTCGGGAGCACCCGGAGCGAGTTCCTGATAGCTGACGTCGACGCCGAGCCCTTGCTCGTCGAGCGAGTTGCGCGCCTGACCCTCGGTCAGCCCGATCAGCGGCGGGACGCGCACCTGGCCGGGACCGGAGCTGATCACGAGTTCGATGCTCGCACCGCGCTCGATCAGGGTGTTGGGCGGCGGATTCGTGTCGATCACCACGCCGGCCGGGATGACGTCGTCGACCTGTTCGACCGTGGTGACGACCAGCCCGTATGCGTCGGACTCGAGCAATGCACGTGCTTCGTCGAGCTCGTCGCCGATCACGATGGCCGGGATCGAGACCTGTTCGGGGCCGCCGGAGACGTACACCACGATCTCGCGCTCCTGCTCGACACGGGTGTCGGCGGTGGGGTCGGTGCGGATGACGAGCCCCTCGGCCACGTCGCTGAGTTCGCGCTCCTCACGGAAGCTGAACCCGGCGGTGCCGAGGATCGACGCCGCCTCTTCGAGGGTGCGGCCCTCGACGTTGGGGACGGCGACGAGCGCGTCGGTCGGGTTGTAGTACAGCTCGATCACCCGACCCTCCGGCACGATCGTGCCGGCGACGGGATCGGTGCGGTGCACGAACTCGGGCGGGTACTGCGGGTTGTCCTCGGGGATGACCCGGTACGAGAGATTGAGGGCGCCGAGTGCCCCGGTGACCCGGTCGAGCGGCTGGTTCACGTAGTTGTCGAGCTGGCGGGCGGTCGACTCGGTGGTCTCCTTGGTCAGCCCCTGGTAGAGCAGCACCCCGCCGGCGACGAGCGCGATCAGCGCGATGAACGCCGCGAGTGCGTACCAGCCGGTTCGCGAGTTGGAGTCCTGGTAGTAGCGGGCCTCGGCCGACGCACCCGGTGGGTACTGGTCGAGTTCGGGGCCGGGCTGCTGTGGCATGACCCCGGTCGGCGCGCCGGCGATCGGCGGGTGTGCCGTCGGCTGGGCGCCGGTGTACGGGTCGGCGACGGGCGGGGTGGTGCCGATCGGCTGCGTGGCACCCGGCGTCGCCGGGGCGGGGCGGGTGACACCGGCGGCCGGGGTGCCCGGCCGGGCGGCGGCGGCGACGAGCGCCTGCACCTGCTCGCCATTGCGGAATCGTCGCAGGTCGTCGCGCAGCGCGTGCGCCGACGGGTAGCGCAGCTTCGGGTCTTTGGCGAGCAGCTTGGCGATGATCGCCTCGAACGGGCGCGGCACGCCCTCGACGAGCTGGTTGAGCGGCTGCGGCTTGTCGTGCACCTGCTTGTAGGCGATGCTCACCGGGTTCTCGCCGGTGAACGGCGGCCGGCCGGCCACCATTTCGTACATGACGATGCCGAGCGAGTACAGGTCGCTACGGGGGTCGGGTTGCGCTCCCTGGGCCTGTTCGGGGCTGAAGTAGCTCGCCGTGCCCATCACCGACCCGGCCTGGGTCAGGTTGGACTCGGTGGCCGAGTTCATCGCTCGGGCGATGCCGAAGTCGGCGACCTTGACCTGGCCGTTCGAACCGATCATCACGTTGGCGGGCTTGATGTCGCGGTGGGCCAGCCCTGCCTCGTGGGCGAACCCCAGGGCGGCGGCGACCTCGGACGCGATCTCGGCCGCCTGCTTGGGCGTCAGTTGCTTGTTGGTCTTGAGGATCTCGGCGAGGTTGCGCCCCTGCACGTACTCCATCGCGATGAAGTAGGTGCCTTCGTACTTGCCCCAGTCGTACACGTTGACGATGTTGGGATGGCTGAGGTTGGCGGCGGCCTGCGCCTCGCGCCGGAACCGTTCGACGAAGTTCGGGTCGACGGCGAACTCGGGGAAGAGGATCTTCATCGCCACCTGGCGATCGAGCAGGAGGTCGCGCGCCAGGAAGACGTCGGCCATCCCGCCGCGCCCCACGCGCTTGTGGATCTCGTAGCGGTCGTTGATGACCGTGGCGTCACCGCTGTTGCTCATGTTTGCCTCGGTTCGCAGCACCCTCGGTGGGCGGAGCGAACGTTGCACGAGGCTATCGACCCATCGGCCCCGAATACGTTCATGCCCCGGCTGCGCGGTGTCGGGAGAATCATCCTTCGCCCTCGGCGTCGGACGTGTCGTCGGCGGCCGCGGCGGCCGGATCGGGCGGATCGACGGCGAACACGGCGTCGAGCATCGCCTTCGCGATCGGGCCGGCGAGGCGGCCGCCGGTGCCGGCGGAGATCTCGGCGTTGGTGCCCTTCAACATGACCGCCACGGCGTACTTGGGCTGTTCGACCGGCGCGAACGCGATGATCCACGCGTGGGACCGCTCGGGCTCGCCCGGACCGTTGAGCTGCGCCGTGCCGGTCTTCGCGGCGACGCTGATGTCGTTGTCGAGCGCGATGCAGCAGCTCGCCGTGCCGCTCTCGGCGACACCGACCATCAGGTCCTGGAGGATGCCGGCGGTCTGGCGGCTGATCGGGCGCTTCCACACCTCGGGTTGGGTGCGGTCGATGACGCGTCCGTCGTGGTCGAGTTCGGCGTCGACGACGAACGGCTTCATCATCTCGCCGTCGTTGGCGACCGTGGCGGCGACCATCGCCATGTGGATCGGCACCATCTGGTCGTCGTTCTGACCGAACCCGCGGATGGCGAGCAGCGGGAGTTGCTGGTCGATGTCGTCGAAATCGCCGATCGTGCTGGCGGCGGGACGGGGGAGGTCGATCGGGATCTCCTCGCCCACACCCCACCGCTCGATGCCCTCCTGGAACCCGTCGGGGCCGAGATCGAGCGCCGTCTGGGCGAACGGGATGTTGCACGATCGGCGGAACACCTCGGCCAGGTCGCCGCCGCACAAGGACCCGCCGTAGTTCTGGATCGGGTCGTCGGTCTGCGGCGGGAGGAACTCGGTCGCCGGCTCCCAGAACGAATCGAGGGTGATCACACCGGCGTCGAGCGCGGCGCCGGTGGTGAGCACCTTGAAGGTGGAACCCGGC
>CAXAWD010000357.1:0-4429 GCA_963972325.1 uncultured Acidimicrobiaceae bacterium | reverse complement strand
CCCGACCCCTCCGCCTCGCATGACGACGACGGCGAGGTGGTCGACTGGGTCTGGACGTTCGGCGATGGTTCGTCGGCATCGGGGAGCGACGTCTCCCACACCTACGACGCGCCGGGTTCGTACCTGGTCACCCTGACGGTGACCGACGACGACGGAGCGGTCGCAACCACACAGCGCTCGGCCGTGGTCGGTTCGATCGCGTCGGAGATCTCACACGTCGGTTCGGAGACTCGGAGCGGCTGGTCGCGACGCCCACACGTCGAACTGCCGACCGTCCAGAGCGGCGATCGCATACTGCTGTTCATGACCGTCCCGTCGAACGCCACGATCGGGGAGCCCGACGGTGGCGGGTGGGAACCGATCACGGCGGTGAGCGGCAGCAAAGGCACGACCCGTGTCTGGCAGAAGTTGGCCTCGGCCGGTGACTCCGGCGACGACGTGTCGGTCACCGCGTCGAAGGGAACCAAGTACAACGCCAGCGCGATCGCCTACCGCGGCGTCGGCGGCGTGAGCGCGGCGGAGGGCGAGGTGAACACCGTGTACACCGACGTGCGCGTCACCCCGGAGGTCGAGGTCGCCGACCCGGGGTCGTGGGGTGTCTCGTTCTGGATGCACCGTGACTCGGACACGTCGTCGTTCGACGCTCCCGACGGGGTGATCGAGCGTGTCGCCCGTTCGCAGTCCGGAGGAGGGAGAGCCACGGTGTTGATCGCGGACAGCGGCGGTGGCGTGGCCGGAGACTACGGCGGCCTCGCAGCGATCGCAGAGTCGCCGAGTACCTACGGCATCACCATCTCGCTCGTGCTGCAACCGGGCTGACGACGGACCCGACGGTCAGGGCCGCCGGGCATCCGATTGATCGAAGTACGGGTCGGCGGCGAACTGTCCGTACGCCGTCGCGAAACGCGAGGCGAGGTCGGTGTCGGCGGCCAATCGGGCGTCGACCCGCTCGCCGAGTCCGTTCCAGTAGACCAGTGCCGCGATCTCGGGGAACTGATCGCGGAGCGTGCCCGTGGCCCCGGCGAGCAGATCGGGACTCTCGACATGACCGCCGAGGTCGTAGCCCCACTCGGCGAGCATGATCGGGGTGCCGGGCGCCTTCGAGGTGGCCCAGGAGTAAAAGCCCGGCCACGACTCGCCGTCGGGCCGGTCGATGAAGTCGCCGAAGCCCTCGTCGGTCAGCCGGCCGTACGGGTCGTAGCCGATCCAGTCCACCACGTCGTCGCCCGGATAGAGCTCGTCGACGATCGTCGACCACCGCTCGAAGCCCATGTATGTCATGACGAACACGGCGTTGTCGACACCGGCATCGCGGAGCCGGGTCACGACATGGCGGTACATGTCGACGTAGTCGGTCGTCGTCATCCCCGAGAGAGGCGTGGCGACGACGTCGTTCTCGGGTTCGTGGAACACCGTGAGGAACAGCGGCTCACCGAACTCGGTCAGCGACCGGGCGACGGTGTCGATGGCGTCGTCGGCACCGCCGTCGGCGACCTGCCGCCACGTGAGCTCGACCGACGGTTTCCAGCTGAAGTAGAACATCCGGTCCTGGCCGTCGCGCCGTACCAACTCGAGCTGATCGGTTCGAGGAAACGCGCTACCGCCACGTTCGTACAGGTGGACGATGTCGGGGTCATGACCGGTCGCATCGATGTACTCGGCCAACCCGACGACGGGATCGAACGTGCCGTCGAGGCTCGGGACGGACGTGCCCAACCATGCGCCGCAGGTCGGGACGAGTCGGGGCGAAACGGTGCACTCGACGTCGGCAGCCGCGACGCTCGTCGGCACCGACGGGATCGTGGTGGCCTGTGTCGCCTCCAGCCGGGTGCTGCACGCGGACACCACGACAGCGAACGCGGTCAGGAGGGCAGCCGTCGAGCGGCTATGCCTGAGCACGATTCACCCCTCGACGTCGGAGGTCGCCGACGAGTTGGTCGAGCTTCAGGCTCACCCAGCGCCGTCGGAGCATCCCGACGTACAACGCGCCGGCCACGATGGTCGCGCCGACGAACGGAGCCAACCCGGCCCCGAACGCGCCTCGGACCGCGAGCATCGGGATCGCGATCGTGGCGGCCGCACCGGCGGTTGCGGTGGCCAACGGGGTGCCCCAGGGATGGAACCCCCCGAATCTCGCGGTCTGGAACAGCGGGAGCAGGTTCGACGCCAGGATCGCGACGACCCAGGCGGTCGCGGATCCCATCATGCCGAACCGTGGCGCCAATATGAGGTTGAGCGACACGTTCAGGGCCAACGCGACCAGCACGTTGATCGTCGAGAGCCATGATCGCCCGAGCATCAGCAGGACCACGTCGACGAGCCCGCACGCCGACGCGACGAGCATGGCGCAGCAGAGCAGCACCAGCGCCGGCGCCCCACGTTCGTACTCGGGCCCGAAGACTCGCATGACCAGCGGCGCGAAGGCGATCATCGTGAGGTACACCGGCCAGGTCACGAGGACCAGCCACGTCGTGGAGGCGCCGTACATGTTCTTCACCCCGACGCGGTCGTCGTCGACGATCAACCGGCGGAGGCGCGGCTGAACCGTCTGTCGGAGGGCGGTGGCCACGAACACGCCCGCAATCATGCACCGGGAAACGGTCCCGTAGACGGCGACCTCCTCGAGTGGGTACACGGCGGCCAGGATCACGACGTCGAGACGCTGGGTCAGCGTCTGGGCGATCCGGGCGATCGAACGCGGCGCCGTGTAGTGCCAGAACACTCGCTGAGGGACCTCGAGGTGTTCGTGCGATGCGGTTCGCGGTGGCAGCACGATGAGGAGTGCCGACGCGACGATCGCGGCGACGACGAACGGTGTCGCCCACGCGAGTACGAGTGCGCTCGATCCGCCGTCGGAGAACGCGACCGCGAGCATCAGGCCGATCTGCAGAATCGGACGGATGATGCGATCGACCCCGACCGACAGGAAGACCCGGTCGCTGGCCCGCAGTGCACCCATCGTCAGCTCGTACAGGCCGGCGAACGGCAGCAGGACGGCGACGGTGCGCACCACGTTCTCCGTCCCCTCCGACACGTCGCCCTCGCCCAACAGCTCGCCCAGCGGGCGGGCCGTGAGCCACACGACGGTCGCAACCGCCAAACCCACGATCAGTGATGCGGTGGCGACGACGCGGATCAGCCGGCGGGCATCGGGCACCGACATCGTGGGGATGAAGTACTGGAATCCGGTCTCGGCGCCGAACGAGCACGACCCCTGCACGATCGCGAACAACGAGATCGCCACGAAGAACTCGCCGGCATCGCCGCGCGACAGCGAGCGGCTGGCGATGACGATCGACGAGACCATGGCGACGCCGCTGATGCCGGCGCCACCCAGAGCGAGAGCGCTCCGACGCCCGAGCCCGTCGAGCCCGGCTTCCATGTTCAGCTCCGCCGGAAGTCGAACGACGGCCCCAACATCTCGACGAGTCGTTCGTTGGACGCCGCGAAGGCGTCCGCGAGTCGGGCTTCGAGTTCTGGGGAGATCTTCGAGTACGACCTGGCGTTGTGCACCTCGTAGTTGGCGTCATGGTGCGGCAGATCGAGGAACTGCAGCGTCGTCGCATACGCGGTGGCCGGGTCGGCGAACAGCTCGTTGGAGGACAACACGAGCACGCGGTCGGGGCCGAAGGTGTCCCACAGCCGTTGGACCTGATCGGCGTACTGCCCGCGCGCGACGTACGAATGGTGTTGGTGTTCGAAGCTCCGCCCGTCGGGAGCGTCGAGCAACGCTTCGGTGCCGGCGAGACGCTCCTCCTCGGCATCGAGCGCGGCTTCGAACTCCAGTGTCTCGTACCCGCGGGCGTACTCGTGCGCCCACTGTGAATGGGCGCGCTCGATCGGGTCGCGCAGGATCGCGATCACCTTCACGCCGGGCAGCGCGGCATCGATCCGCCGTGGGCATTCCGGGTGGAACATGTAGTACGGGGCGCCTTCGCCGACATGGGTCGGCCGCTGCTTGAACGGGACACGTTCGGGGTCCAGCGGGAAGTGGGCGCGGTACCAGTCCATCGATCGGTCGGCGTTGGTGTCGAAGTAGTGGACACCCTTGCCGAGGCGGACGCGCCCGACGTCGGGGTGCTCGGCCAGGTACTTGTAGAGCGACGTCGTGCCGGCCCGTTGCGCTCCGACGATGACGAACGTCGGCAGCATGCGCCACCGGGCGGTCGCCTGTGCGAACGGCTCGCTCACGCGTCGTGAGCTGCGTGCGATGAATCGTCGTCGTTCCTTGGTCAGCAGCTTCATCACTGCGCTCCTCGATCGTTCAGGACTCGTGCGAGATCTTCGATCCGGCCGACGAGTCGGGGGTTGGCATGACGCCGTGCGTCACGTTCGTAGCGGCACAGCATGACGGCGAGGTACCAATCTACTCGGGCCGCCCACGCTTGGACGGATGCCTCGTCGCCGCTGCCGAGATCGGACTCGGCCC
>CAXAWD010000356.1:0-4450 GCA_963972325.1 uncultured Acidimicrobiaceae bacterium | reverse complement strand
TTGAAGAACGCGTGGGTGAAGATGTGGAACACCGCACCGGTCCAGGCGCCGATACCGAGGCCGAGCATCATGTAGCCGAGCTGCGACACCGTGGAGTAGGCGAGGACCTTCTTGATGTCGTCCTGGACGAAGGCCAGGAAGGCGGCGACCACCAGCGTGATCGCACCGATGACGGCGACGAGGTTGAACGACTGTCCGGCGGTGTTGATCTCGAGGCCGACGTGGAACACCGGGTAGATGCGGGCGACGAGGAAGACACCGGCGACGACCATGGTCGAGCTGTGGAGCAGCGACGACACCGGGGTCGGACCGGCCATGGCGTCGGGCAACCAGGTGTGGAGCGGGAACTGACCCGACTTGCCGATACAGGCGATGAACAGCGCGACCGCCGCCCACATCAGCATCGACTTGCTCTCGAACTCGCCACCGGCGGCGAGTTCGTTGATGCCCTGGATGTCGAGCGTGCCGAAGATGCCGAGCAGCATCGCGGTGCCGACCAGCAGGCCCATGTCGCCGACGCGCACGGTCCAGAAGGCCTTGAGGGCGGCTTCGCTGTTGGCCCGCTCCTCCCACCAGTGTCCGATCAGCATGAACGAGCAGAGACCCATGATCTCCCAACCCAGGATGAGTTGGACCATGTTGGGGGCGAGGACCATCGCCAACATGCCGGCCGAGAACAGTGTCAGCGCGGCGAAGAAGTGCGTGAACCGGCGGTCGCCGGCGACGTAGTCGACCGAGTAGATCTGCACGAGGGTGGAAATGAACGTCACCAACAGCAGCAACATGACCGACAGACCGTCGATCTGCTGACCGATGCCGAACTCGATGCCACCCGACTGCCACCACACGACTTGGCGGATGACGGCTTCGTCGGTGTGATCGGCGACGGCGCCGATCCATTGGAACGTGGTGCCGGCGGCGATGACGAGCGCCGCGATCATGCTGGCGATGCCGACCTCGCTGCCGCCGCGCGGGAGACGCTTGCCGAACAGGATGATCACGAAGAACGCGACCGCCGGGATGACCGGGATCAACCACGCGTTCTCGAGGAACCAACCTGACGCGACACCGCCGGCGTGGGCGGCTTCTTCTACTGCGAGCAACATCAGCCCTCTTCTCCTCGGGGGCTGCGCCCCCGGCACCCCATCAGTGCCCGGCTCGCCGGCGCTCGCTCGGCCACAGGGACTCCCTCGCTGCGCTCGCTCATCCCTTCACCTCGGGGGCTGCGCCCCCGGCACCCCATCAGTGCCCGGCTCGCTGGCGCTCGCTCGGCCACAGGGACTCCCTCGCTGCGCTCGCTCATCCCTTCATCTCCGACAGTTCGTCGAGCGCGATCGAGCGGCGGTTGCGGTAGATCATCAGCACCATGCCGAGGCCGACGCCGACCTCGGCGGCGGCGATGGCGACGACGAACAGCGCGAAGATGTGCCCGTCGACGTCGTCGTTCATGAGCGCGAACGCGATCAGGTTGAGGTTGACCGAGTTGAGGATCAGTTCGATCGACATCAGCACCATCACGGCGTTCTTGCGGGCGATGACGCCGAACACGCCGATACAGAACAGCGCCGCACTCAGGAGCAGGAAGTTGACGGCAAGCATCAGACGGACACCTCAGCGACGAGGGAAGCGCCAGCGACGAGGGAAGCGCCGGCGACGAGTCGGACGGAGGGAGCAGCCGAAGCGGAGCGGAGGCCAGTCCCGACCATCGAGGAGTAGTTGACAGCGAGCATGGTCAGTCCTTGCGGGCCAGGACGATCGAGCCGATGGCGGCGGCGAGCAGGACGAACGACAGGGCGATCAGCGGCACGAGATAGTCGCCGAGATACCCGTCGGAGATGCGCTGCGTGCTCGTGGCGATCCGGTCGCCCGGGAGGTCGCTGATCACGTCGTCGCGGTACTGGTCGATGACGACCCAGGAGAACATGCCGAACAGCAGGAGCGCCACGGGGATACCGATCCCCCACCCCTTGTTGTTCAGGTCGGTTTCCTGGCCGATCGTGGCCCGGGTGAGCATGATGCCGAACAGGAACAGCACCATGACGGCACCGATGTAGACCATGATCTGTGACACGGCGACGAACTCGGCGGCGGCGAGGATGTACTGGGCAGCGACGCCACCGAGCACCACCACGAGCCAGAGCGCGGCGTGGACCACGTTCTGGGTGGTGACCACGCGGATCGCACCCCACAGCATCATCGCGGCGATGATGTAGAACCCGACATTCTGCGCGACGTTGACGTCGGCGGCGAGCAGTGCATTCACTTCTTCTGCGCTCCTGCTTCGAGTTCCGGGGCTTCCGGCACCGTCTCCATCCACTCGCCGAGCTTGGTCTTGTCGTGGAGCAGGTCGGCGATGCGGGGCTCGGAGTACTCGTACTCGGGGCTCCAGAAGAGGGCGTCGAACGGGCACACTTCGACGCAGATGCCGCAGTACATGCACAGCGCGTAGTCGATGTCGAAACGGTCGAGGTCGTTGACCTGACGCGGCTTGCCGCCGGCACGGCGCGGCGGTGCGAGCTGCTTGTGCGCCTCGATGTAGATGCACCAGTCGGGGCACGACCGGGAACACAGCATGCACGCCGTGCAGTTCTCGTTGTGCAGCGCGATGACGCCGCGAGCACGGATCGGCGGGGTCTCCTTGGCGTGCGGATACTGGACGGTGTTGGCACCGTCCTTGGCCGTGCGCGCCATGGTGCCCATGGTGACGCCGAGGCCTTTGATGAGTCCGGGAATCTTCGGCATGGTCGTTACACCGCGACTTTCAGGATCGACGTGACCACGATGTTGGCGATCGACACGGGGATCAACACCTTCCAGGCGAAACTCTGGAGCTGGTCTTCACGGAACCGCGGGTAGGTGAACCGCACCCACATGATGATGCCGACGAGGGCCATCATCTTGCTCATCATGATGATCGGGCCGACCACGTTCATCCAGTTGTCGATGTCGTCGACGCCGGTCCAACCGAACCAGCTGAACGGGACGCCCCAACCGCCGAGGAACAGCACCGACGCGATGAAGGCGAACACGCCGGCCGTGGCGAACTCGGCGATGAAGAACATCAGGAAGCGGAAGCCCGAGTACTCGGTCATGTACCCCGACACGAGCTCGGATTCGGCGATCGGCATGTCGAACGGCGGCTGCGTGAGCTCGGCCTGTACGGCGATCATGAACACGACGAAGCCGACGAACTGGGTGAGCACGAACGGGTTGCCGATCCAGTCGAGCCCGAAGATCTCCTGGCTGTTCTGGGCGACCACGATCTGCTGCAGGTTCATCGAACCGGCCTGGATGACGACGCCGACGACGGCGAGCACCATCGGGAGTTCGTAGGCGATCAGCTGACCGCCGGCACGCAGGCCACCGAGCAGCGAGTACTTGTTGGCGCTCGACCAGCCGGCGACGAGGATGCCGATGACCGACACCGAACCGATCGCCAGTGCGTAGAACACGCCGGCGGAGAAGTTGGTGAAGAGCGCGTCGGGCCCGAACGGCACGACCACGATCAGCAGGAACGTCGAAACCAGCACGATGACCGGCGCGATCTTGAAGATCTTCGCGTCGGCGTTCTCGGGGATGATGTCTTCCTTCTGCAGCCATTTGCCGACCTCGGCGAGGAGCTGCATCGAACCGTACGGCCCGGCTTCCATGGGGCCGAGCCGACTCTGCATGAACGACATCATCTTGAACAGGAACAGGTAGACGATGCCGCCGGCGGGCAGCAGCACCGCGACGATGCCACCGAGCACGCGCAACAGCGACTGTCCCCAGTAGGGAACCTCAACAGCGAGTTGGGCGATCACCGGTCGATGTCTCCGAGGATGAAGTAGAGGCTGGCGAGGATCGTGATGATGTCGGGCACGTAGACGCCCTTCAGGACCCACGGCGCGATCGAGATGTTGTTGAAGCTCGCCGAGCGGATCTTCACGCGGAACGGGCCCAGGTCGCCCTTGCTGACCACGTAGTAGCCCATCTCACCGAGCGGGTTCTCGGTCGACACCCAGGCTTCGCCCTCGGGCACCTTGATGATGCGCGGCACCTTGGCCATCACGGGCCCGGCGGGGATGTCGTCGATCAACTGCTCGACGATCTTGCACGATTCGCGGGTCTCCTGGAGACGCACCCAGCAACGTGCCCACGAGTCGCCGTCGGGGTGGGTCCAGACCTTCCAGTCGGCCTTGTCCCAGGCCATCGGGAGGTCTTGGTCGCGGCGGAGGTCCCAGTCGACGCCGGAGGCGCGCAGGTTGGCGCCCGACAGGCCGTACGACTTCGCGATGTCGGCCGGGATCACGCCGATGCCACGGGTGCGGGACTGGAAGATCTCGTTGCCGAACAGCAGGTCTTCCATCTCGTCGCAGAAGCCGCGCAGCTTGCGCATGACCTGGCGGGTCTCGTCGATCCAGCCCTTGGGCAGGTCGTCCTTGAGGCCGCCGATGCGGTCGAAGTTGGG
>CAXAWD010000355.1:0-4450 GCA_963972325.1 uncultured Acidimicrobiaceae bacterium | reverse complement strand
CTCCCCCACCACCTGCCCGCACGGCAACCCGATCCCCGGCAGCGACTACGTCGAACCCGACTCGACACCGCTGTCCGAGCAGGCGGTCGGACAAGAGTTCACGATCCGCCGGATTCCCGAGGAGCTCGAGTTCACACCGGGTCTGCTCGAGTTCCTCGAAGATTCGTCGCTGCGTCCCGGATGCACCGGCGTGATCACCGCGTCGTCACCCGACGGCACGATGACGGTCGAGATCGACGGGCGCCACGTGGGGGTCGGCGCTTTCGCGAGTGAACGGATCCTGGTCACCGCGTGAAGCGGTCGACCGCCGGGGCGTTCGCCCTGGTCGCCGTGCTCACGCTGGGGGCGTGCGGCACCACCTTCGTCGACGAGACCGTGGCCACGGTCGACACCTCTCCCGACGCCACCACCACCACGCTCGCGCCCGTCGCCGACGACGCTCCGGTCGACGAGTTGCTCCCCGAGATCGCCCGGCTGATGTTCGACCTCGATCAGCGGATCATCGACGGTGACGGCGACGTGGAAACCCTCGAACGGATCGACGAGTTGTGGCGGGTCGCCGAGCGACAGATCCGGGCTGCCGACCCCGACGACCTGTTCAACTTCCAGCAGGCGATCGAGCTGGCCCGCACCGGTGTCGAGCGACACCGTCCCGCCGACGCCAGCAAGGGCTACAAGATCCTCATCGACGTCAACGACGCCTACCTCGACGGCGCCTGACTCGCCGCGCTCGACTCACCGTCGCGCCGACAGGGCGAGCAGACCGGCGATGCACGGCAGCGTGACGATCGCCGTCGCCGACCCCACCGACAGCGAGGTCGCGGCCAGCACCCCGACCAGCGTCGGGATCATCAACGCCGTCACGCTCGACCCGGTGCGCAGCCATGCCAACCCCGCGCCTCGACGGCCACGGAACCTGGCGGCGTCGTCGTACAACTTCGGGAAGAACGTCGACACGCCCAGCCCGGCCACGACGTACGCGACGAGCACCG
Organism: uncultured Acidimicrobiaceae bacterium; assembly: GCA_963972325.1. GTDB lineage: Bacteria > Actinomycetota > Acidimicrobiia > Acidimicrobiales > Ilumatobacteraceae > Ilumatobacter. The sequence continues at coordinate 3,458 of CAXAWD010000355.1, read as the reverse complement.
CCCACCGGTTCGGCACGAACGCGGCACCGGCCAACCCGAACCCGGCGACGACGATCGCCCACCGGAGCAGTCGATCGTTCCCGATCCGCACGACCAGCGCGTCACCACCGAGCCGCCCGACGGTCATCCCGACGGTGAACGCGACGTAGCCGAGCCCGGCGAAGCCGGCGGTCGCCCCGAAGTCTTCGCTCAGCCGGAACGCGGCCCAGTCGCTCGAGACGAGTTCGACCGTGATCGAGAACGCACCGGACACGGCGAGCACGATCAATGCGAGGCGTGCGGCACTCGACCGCCCGGGGACCGGCGAGTCCGCCCGCTCGACGTCGTCGTCGGCATGGACCTCGTCGACGGTCAGCAACCCACGGGCGACGAACCCGAGCGACACGAGCATCATCGCCGCCGCCACCGTCAGGTGGGTCTCGAGCGACACCCCCGCCGCGGCGGCCCGGGCGGCCAGCAGACCACCGATGACGGTGCCGAGGCTCCACAGCCCGTGCAACCGATTCATCACCGGTGCGTGCCGGCGGGCGCTCAACCACGAGCCCTGCAGGTTCATCGACACGTCGACCAACCCGTCGGCCACGAACATCGTGGCGGCCCCGAGCACGAACACGACCGGCACGGTGGCGAACCCGATGGTCGGCAGCGCCGAAACCAGCAGGACGCCGCCCACGACCAGGGTGCGCCGGGTGCCGAACCGCTCGATCAGACGTGGCGATTGCAGGCTCCCGACGGTGCCGATGGTGATCGCGATCGTCATCATCAGCCCGAGCCCGTCCAACCCGACGCCCACCCGCTCCCGGATCTCCGGCAACCGCGGCACGAACGACGCGAACGCAGCCCCGTTCACGAAGAACTGCGTGGCCACCGACGCGAGCGCCCGTCGGTCGGCGGCGCCGTACGCCCCCTCGGTCCGCTCCCTGGTCACCCCGGCACGGTACAACCGGCCGGTGCCGACGGCAGGATGCCGACGTCCGAACCGACGTACTGCGACCGCGACGTCGTCGGTAACGTGCTGCGGTGCTCGCTCGCCGGACGACCCTGCTGCTGTGTGGGCTCGCGCTCTACGGCTTGAGCCTGACCCTGCTGCTCCGGGCCGACCTCGGCCTCGACCCGTGGGACGTGTTCCACCAGGGGCTCGCCGACACGGTGGGCTGGTCACTCGGCACGGTCATCGTGCTGACGAGCTTCGCCGTGCTCGCGCTCTGGATCCCGCTCCGCGAACGTCCCGGCGTCGGCACGGTCGCGAACGCCGTGCTCGTCGGGCTCGGCGTCGAGGTGTTCTCGACGGTGATCCCCGAGATCAACGACCTGTGGCTGCGTTGGCTCCTGCTCGCGCTCGGCGTCGTCGGCAACGGTGTCGCCACCGGGATGTACATCGGCGCCGGGATGGGTCCGGGCCCGCGAGACGGGCTGATGACCGGCATCGCCCGCCGGCGGGGCACGGTGCGGGTGGTCCGAACCGCGATCGAACTCACCGTGTTGGCGACCGGCATCGTGCTCGGCGGCACGTTCGGCATCGGCACGATCGTGTACGCGGTGGCGATCGGCCCGCTCGCCCACATCTTCCTGCCGATCTTCACCCGGATCGCGCAGCGCGAGCCGGGCGCGACCACCGCCCACGCGGTGACCGGCTGAGCGTCAGGCCAACGACGGCGGCAGGTCGGCGTGGTGCACGATCGACAGCCGCTGCGTGCTGCGGGTGAGCGCCACGTACAGCGCCCGCAGCCCGTGTTCCTGCCCGCTGACGATGTCGCTCGGCTCGACCACGACGACCGCATCGAGTTCGAGCCCCTTGACCACGCTGACCGGGACGACGGTGAGCGAATGGTCGAGGCCGCTGCTGGCCGCCCGCCCGTGATCGAACCCGCGCGCCTGCAACGCATCGGAGATCGAGTCGCAGCGGTCGTCGGGTGCCACGACCGCGATGCTGCCCGACGACATCGCGCCCCGCAGGTACGCCACCTCGTCGACGACACCGCCGACGAGATCGTCGACGCGGGTCACCCGCGGTGACGAGTCGCCGACGCGCACCGAGTCGGGGGCCCGGAGGCTGGGGGTGGCCGCGGCCATCACGCGGTTGGCGAGTTCCATGATCTGCGACGGGATGCGGTAGCCGACCGACAGACCGATGACCCGCGCCGGCTTGCGATCGGGGAGGTGTTGCAGTACGTCGTCCCAGTCGTCGGGCGCCATCGGACCGGTGGCCTGAGCGAGGTCGCCCACCACGGTCATCGAACCGTTCAGCGACCGGCGGGTCGCCATCTTGAGCTGCATCGGCGTGAGGTCCTGCACCTCGTCGATCACGATGTGACCATAGGTTCGGATCTCGTCGGCCTCGTCGATCTTGCCGTTCTTGCCCGGCTTGGGGCCGAGCACTTCACGGGCATCGTCGAGCAACGCGATGTCGGACTGGGTCCACCGCACCTCGTGCACCGACGCGCTGCGAGGCCGGTATAGCGCCTTGTACTCACGCTCTTCGAGCACACCGTCGGAGGCCAGCCGCAGCAGCCCCATCGACCCGAAGAGGTCGTGCAGCAGTTCGGCGGGCGTGAGCACCGGCCACATGCGCTCGAAGGCTTCGCGCACCTCGGGCATCGATCGGATCTCGGAGCGGACCTCACGAGGTGTGACTTCGTCGCCGCGCCAACCGGCGACCATGGCTGCGTAGCACTCGCCCTCGACCCACTTGCGGGCCGAGTTGTGGCGCCTGAAACGACGGCGGGCGGTCCGGACGATTCGCGCCGTGTCGGCCGCCCGCAAGCGCAGATAGCCGGACCGGAACGGCACGACGAGGTCGTCGCGCAGCGGGCGCTCGCGGTCGTTGACCGCGTGGTCGATCACATCGCTCATCCGGGTGTCGCCCTTGACGCGAGCCGCCAGACCGGTCTCGTCGTCGACGCCACGGCCGGCGAACGACACCCCCGGGATCAGGTCACCCAGGACGACCTGCTCGATGCCGGCCTCGCCCAGCGACGGGAGCACCTGTTCGATGTAGCGGAGGAACACCCGGTTGGGACCGATGACGAGCACACCCTGGTCTTCGAGTGGGAAGCGGTGCGTGTAGAGCAGGTAGGCAGCGCGGTGGAGCGCCACCACGGTCTTGCCGGTGCCGGGCCCACCCTGGACGACGAGTACGCCGTGCTGGGGCGAGCGGATGATCTCGTCCTGCTCGCCCTGGATCGTGGCGACGATGTCGCCGAGCGTGCCGGTGCGACCGCGTTCGAGCGAGGCGATCAGGGTGCTGTAGCCGCGCAGGTCGTCGGAGGCCGCCGAGTCGGCGAGCCCGTCGTCGTGGCCGACGCCCAGGTGGCCCTCGCCGAACAGTTCGTCTTCGATACCGATGAGGTTCCGGCCCTCGACCGCGAAGTGGCGCCGACGGGCGAGGCCCATCGGCTCACGCCCGGTCGCCCGGTAGAAGGGTTCGGCGACCGGCGCCCGCCAGCCGACGACGACCG
>CAXAWD010000354.1:0-4478 GCA_963972325.1 uncultured Acidimicrobiaceae bacterium | reverse complement strand
CGCCGAACTCGCCGAGACGCAGGCCAAGTTCCAGGCCATGCTCAGCGCGATCGTCAGGCCGTAGCCACCGCTCGGACGAGCGCGAGCTGTGAACCCGCCTCCGGCCCCGCACCCGGCCGGGCCTCGGCCACCACCTGACGGGCCGTGTCGACATCGACACCGAGCCGGATCAGCACGCACACCGCCGTCGTGCCGGCCCGTCCGATCCCGGCCGCGCAGTGGACGAGCAGGTGCTCCCCCGCCCGCAACCGGGCGGCGAGGCCATCGATGAACGGCACCGTCGCCTCGAGCGGCTTCGCCCCGAGATCGGGGACGGGCCACCACACCGAATGATCGCCCGGCTCCTCCATCCACGCGACGTAGTCGGGATACCGACCGTGGAGCTCGTGCCGTTGACAGAGGCAGACGACGGTCGACCACGGTGCGTCGGCGTCGGCGCACTGCCCGTCGGCGATCGCTCGCTTGCCGCACAGCCACAACCGGCCGTCGACGCCGTCGGGCAACGGAACTTCGTCGATGCCGCCGTGCCGCTGACGCTCGCTCAACCACTCGGTGCTCATCATCGCGTGTCTACCACCGAACCGCTCGGGGACCCCGAGCTGACTGTGCGAGCTGACTGTGCGACCGGGCCCGGGACCGCCTAGTTTCGGCCGTTCGAACCCACTCACGAGCCCAGGAGGATCATCGTGCACTATCCAGGAGGTCGGGCATGAACGCCCATCGAACGCACGCCAGTTGGCGAGCACGCGCACAACGACGTACCGCAGCACTCGTGGTCGCCGCGCTCACGCTGGCCGCCTGCGGCGGCGACGACGACACCAGCGATGCCGACGCAGATGACGGCGCCGACGACTCCGAACTGGCCACCGGCGACGGCGCGTCCGACGGCGACGATCCACCCGCCGAAGAACCCGATCTTCGCGAGACGTTGCGGATCGGAGCGATCCCCGACCAGGACCCGGACGTCCTCGGACGGCTCTACGGTCTCGTCGCCGATCACCTCGAGTCGGAACTGACCGACATCGAGGTCGAATACGTGCCGGTCACCGACTACCAGGGAGCGATCAGCGGGTTCGTCGTCGGCGACCTCGACCTCGTGTGGTACGGCGGGCTCACCGGCGTGCAGGCGCGCCTCGAGGTCGACGGCGCCCAGGCGCTCGTGCAGCGCGACATCGACGCCGAGTTCACGTCGGTCTTCATCGCCAACGCCGACGCCGGCATCGAACCGTTCGACGAGGTGGCGGGGCTCAGCGCACTCGCCGACCATTCGTTCACCTTCGGATCGGAATCGTCGACGTCCGGCCGTCTGATGCCCCAGTCGTTCCTCGGTGAAGCCGAGCTCGACATCGACGACAGTTTCACCGGCGAGGTGGGCTTCTCCGGCTCGCACGACGCCACGATCGAACTCGTCGCGGCCGGCACCTACGAGACCGGCGCCCTCAACTCCCAGGTGTGGGACAGCCGCGTTGCGGAAGGAGAGGTCGACGAGACCCGGGTGATCGAGGTGTTCCGCACGCCGACGTACTACGACTATCACTGGGTCGCCCAACCCGATCTCGACGAGGACTTCGGAGCCGGCTTCACCGAGGCGATCGTCTCGGTGCTGACATCGCTCGACCCGGCGAACCCGGACGACCAGGTGATCCTCGACCTGTTCGGCGCGACTGCGTTCATCCCGACGGAGAACGGCAACTACGACGCGATCGAAGCCGTCGCCCGTGACATCGGCGCCATCCGCTGACGCCCCGCTCCCCGACCCGACACCGTCACCGGCCGTCCGTCTCGCCGACGTCACGCTGCGCTACCCGCGAGGTGTCGTCGCACTCGATGGCGTCTCGCTGCGCATCGAGCACGGCGAACGGGTCGGCGTGGTCGGTCCGAGCGGCGTCGGCAAGTCGTCGCTGATCAACCTGCTCAACGGTCGCGCCGCACTCGACGGCGCGACCGTGAGCGGGTCGGTCGACGTGCTCGGGGTCGACCCGTCCCGGCTCGGCGAGCGGGCCCGCCGCCGCCACGCCGCCCGGGTCGGGACCGTGCGCCAGGCGCTCGACCTGGTCGGCTCGATGCGTGTGATCCACAACGTCAATGCCGGTCGTCTCGGCCGTTGGTCCACGGTGCGTGCCGTCCCGTCGTTGCTGTGGCCGGCGGACACCGATCGGGCGGGCGAGGCACTCTCACTCGTCGGCCTCGACCGCTCGCTGCTGCGTGCCCGCGTCGACGAGTTGTCCGGTGGCCAGCAGCAGCGGGTCGCCGTGGCACGCCTGCTCGCGCAGGCCCCGACCTTGACCCTGGCGGACGAGCCGGTGTCCAGCCTCGACCCGACCACGAGCGAGATGGTGCTCGAGCTCTTGGCCGATCCGCCGGCCGGCCACGACTGGACCCTGCTCGTCAGCGTGCATCAGCCGGCGCTGGCCCGACGGTTCGTCGACCGGCTGGTCGGGATGCGCGACGGCCGCATCGTCTTCGACGCGCCCACGGCGTCGGTGTCCGAGGCCGACCTCACCGAGCTCTATCACCGATGACCGATCTGCGGTCGATGTCACCGCGAACGCGTTGGTCGATCGCCGCTGCGGCTGCCATCGCCTGGGCGGTGGCGCGTTCGACGACCGGCCGGGATGTGTTCAACCCCGGTGGATGGGACAGTTTCGCCGAGTTCTGGGCCTCGGTGGCCGATCCGGAGTTGGCGATCGAGTTCCTGCGCACGACTGCGGACGCGACATCGACCACCGCCTCGTTCGCGGTCCTGGGCACCGTGGTCAGCGTCGTGGTCGGCCTGCTCGCAGGCCCGCTGGTGTCGGAACGGGTGTGGGAATCCGGAGACCGACGACGCTCGTGGACCTGGGTCCGTCGTGTCGTTCGCGGCATCGTGCGCTTGGCGTTCGTCGTGCCCCGGGCCGTGCACGAGGTGATCGGCGCCCTGTTGCTGATCCAGATCTTCGGGTTCGATCCGTGGGTCGCGATCCTTGCGATCGGGGTGCAGTTCGGCGCCGTGACGACGAAGGTCTACGGCGAGTTGATCGACGACGCCGATCCACGAGCCTTCCGAGCGTTGCGAGCCGCGGGGGCATCGAGGATCGCGGCCCTGTCGTACGGCATCGCACCTGCGGTTCGGCGCGACGTGGTGTCATACGGCTTCTACCGGCTCGAGTGCGCCGTCCGCAGCGCCGCCGTGTTGGGCATCATCGGCGCCGGTGGTCTCGGGTTCCAGCTCGATCTGAGCTTCGAGTCGCTCCGCTACGAGGAGATCTGGACGCTGATCATCGCGCTGATGATCCTGTCGGGACTGGCGGATGCCTGGTCGTCGAAGGTCCGCCACGATGCGACGTCCCGTGCTCAGCGGCGCTCCTGGTTACTCGTCGTCGCCTCGATCCCGATCGCCGCCTGGCACGTCGACCTCCGACCGAACGCACTGTGGTCGGCACGCTCACGACGACTCGCCGGCGATCTGATCGGCGATCTCCTACCGCCACGGCTCGGACCCGGCGGGTGGGGCGAGTTGGCGTCCGCCACGATCGACACGTTGGCGATGTCGATGCTCGCGACGGTGATCGCCGTGGTCGGTGGCATCGTCGCTGCCACGGTGGCAGCCCGTCCGTGGCGTCGCCCCGTCCCGTTCCGTAGCCGAGCCGCCGGTGGTCTGGCCAGGCTGATCTTGCTGCTGTTCCGGGCGGTGCCGGCGCCGGTCTGGGCGTTCCTCGTCGTGCTGGTCATGTTTCCGGGCATCTGGCCCGGTGCCGTCGCGCTCGGCGTGTACAACCTCGGCGTGCTCGGGCGCCTGTTCGCCGAGGTGTTCGAGGATCACGACGACCGTGCGCGTCGTCAGCTGGCGACGACCGGCGCATCGTCGGTCCAACAGTTGACGTACGCGGTGCTGCCGACGACCGCCCCTCGACTCGCCGCACTGGCCCTCTACCGCTGGGAGGTCATCACGAGGGAGACGGTCGTGGTCGGCGTGGTCGGCGCCGGCGGCATCGGTCGGCTGATCCAAGAGCACCTGGTCGCCCGCGATTTTGCGGCCGTGCTGGGAGCGATCGGCGGGCTGGTCGTGCTGACGGCGCTGATCGACGTGACGAGCGCTCGCCTCCGTCGTTCCCTTCGCTGACCCCGACCTGTTCGTCGGCGCTCAGCCTGTTGGTTGGAGTGGGCGGAGGGCGGCGAGTCGGGCTCGTGTGATGCGGGTGAGTTCGTCGATGCTCAGGTCGGGTTCGCGTTCGCCGACGGGTAACACGATGGTGCCGTCGGGTCGGATCGAGTGGCTGCGACCGTGTTGGTCGCGTCGGGTTCGCCATCGTTGCCGGTGTTTGAACCGGTTGTGCCCACCGCATCTGACGTCGGCATTGCGCTGATCGGTGGTTCCCTGCCCGTTGGCCCATTCCTCGATGTGGTCGACCTCCGCGAAGGTGGACCTGACACCACATCCGGGGTGCGTGCACGTGCGGATGTGGTGTCAGGTCCACCTTCGCACCACATCCGGGGTG
>CAXAWD010000353.1:0-4498 GCA_963972325.1 uncultured Acidimicrobiaceae bacterium | reverse complement strand
TCCTCGCGGCGAACGGGCCGGTGTTCTCGGCCGGCCACAACTTCGGCGACATGGTCGACGCCACCCTGCCCGACGCGCAGCACCTGCTGCGTGTCTGCACCGACATGATGAACATGGTGCAGGAGCTCCCGCAGGTCGTCATCGCCAAGGTGGCGAAACTCGCGACGGCGGCCGGGTGCCAACTGGTCGCCACCTGCGACATGGCGATCGCGGCCGAGTCGGCCGCCTTCGCGCTGCCCGGTGGCAAGGGCGGGTTGTTCTGCAACACGCCGCTCGTCGCCGTCGCCCGGCAGATCGGTCGCAAGCGGGCGCTCGAGATGGCGATCACGGGCGACCCGGTCTCGGCCGCGACCGCAGCCGACTGGGGCCTGATCAACCGTGCGGTTCCCGATGACGAACTCGACGACGCCGTCGACGATCTGATGCGTCGCTCGATCCGGGGGAGCGCGTTCAGCAAGGCCGTGGGCAAGCGGGCGTTCTACGCCCAGGTCGACCTCGACCAACCCAAGGCGTACGCGCACACGATCGAGGTCATGGCCGCCGGCGTGGTCACGCCAGACGGCCAGGAAGGCATCGCCTCGTTCCTCGAGAAGCGCCGCCCGAACTTCACGCAGCGAGCGCAACCTCGCGCAAGCGAGACGTGATCCGGTCGCGCCGGTTGCGGATCGTGCGCGGCGTGATCTGCAGCACGGCTGCGAGCTGGTTGGCGGTCGGCGCTGCGAGTAGCTGACGGAGCAGTTCGAGGTCGTCGGCGGCGACGCCGGCGTCGGCCGCGTCGGCCAACAGCTCGGCGAGCTGCTCGCACGAACTCGGCTCGTGGACGTGTGGGAGCTCGGCGACCTGCGGGTCGACCGTTCGCTCGGTCGACGACCGGCGCCGCGAGCCGGCTCGGAACGCCATGTAATCGGCGTCGGAGATGAGCGCCGAGGCCACCGAACTCGGTGATCGGGTCGGGTTGTATGTTCGGACCGCGATCCATGCTGCACCGACCAGTTCTTCGAAGACGTGGTCGGCCTGCCCGCGTCGCCGCCGAGCCACGGCGAGCAATCCCGGCAGGATCCGTTGGATGACGACCCGGGCCGCGAGGTCGTCGTCATGGGCCAGGGCGACGAGCTGACGGAGCCGCCGCTCGGCACCGGGGGTGCGGTCGCGTTCGTACCCCACCGCATCGAGGATCTCGTCGAGCGATCGGACCGGATGGTCGATGATCCGCCAGGTCGAGGCCCGGCGGAGGTGGTCGGGCCGGGTGCGGAGCCGGGACCATTCGAGTGCCAGTCGTCCCCCGGTGTCGGGGCGGCGTGCGCCAAAGGTGTTCATGGCCGTCACGATGCCCGAACCCCCTCACCGGAGGTCTCACAGCGCCGACGGCACGGCCCGCGTCCCGCTCACAGCCCGGCTCACCCGAACCCTCGGCGACGGCTCACAGGGTTCACAGCCCCAGGTCAGGGGGTGTTTCGGCCGGCGCCCTCGGGGCGTTCGTCGCTGAGGAGGTAGCGCGGGCCGGTGCCCATCTCGGCGGCCGCGTCGTCGGGGTTCCACAGGCCGCAGGAGGAGAGGGAGAGGCATCCGCAGCCGATGCACTCGTCGAGCTGGTCGCGCATGCGGGTCATCACCGCGATCTGCTCGTCGAGCCGCGGCCGCCACGACGCCGCGAGTCGTTCCCAGTCCTTGGCGGTGGGCGTGCGGTTGCTCGGCAGCGACTCCAGTGCCTCCCGGATCTCGGTCAGGGAGAGCCCGACGCGCTGCGCGGTGCGGATGAAGCTGACCCGTCGCAGCACGTCGGCGTGGTACCGACGGTGCCCCGATTCGTTCCGCTCGGAGTGGATCAGTCCGTTGTCCTCGTAGAACCGCAGCGCCGAGGTGGCAACCCCGGCGCGGCGTGCGACCTCGCCGACGGAGAAACGCTTGACTTCAACCATTCTTGAAGTTCTAGCGTGTCCGCGCATGGGCGAAGCAACCACCACCATCAACGGCACCGTCGTCGGGCACCTCGACGACCTCGCCGTCGCGGCAATGAAAATGGTCAAGGTCGACGGGCATCGGCTGTGCCTGGTGCGCACGAGCGAGGGCGTCTTCGCGCTCGACCAGGCCTGCCCGCACGAGGGCTACGGCCTCACCACGGGCGAACTCGAGGGCGACCTGATCACCTGCGCGTGGCACAACTGGAAGTTCCGGGTCACCGACGGCGCGTGCGTGCTCGGCGAGGAAGACGTGCGAACCCATCCGGTGCACGTGGCCGACGACGGCAACTTGTCGGTCGAGTTCAGCGAACCCGATCCGGCCGAGCTCCGCCCGCAGCTGATGCGCAGCCTGCGCAGCGGCATCGAGAAGAACTACGTCGGTCAGGTCTCACGCGACGTCATCCGACTCCTGCGTGCCGACACGAACCCCGGCGAACTGATCTGGGAAGCGGTTGCCTACGGGGCGCCCCGCGCCGAGTTCGGCTGGGGACACTCGATCGCCTCGTTGACCGACTGTCTGTCGATGGTCGATCGGTACGGGGACGACGAGCGGGCCCTGCCGATCGTGCAGGCGATCGCCGGTGTCGCCGAGAGCGAACGCGGCCGTCCCGAGCGGTCGTTGCCCGACCCGGTCGGCACCCTGCCGGCCGATGCACGCGCCGAGTTCCGTCGGTCCGTCGAAGCGGAGGACCTCGATGCAGCACAGGCGGTCGTACGCGGCGCGATCCACGCCGGCGCAGGCGCCGACGAGTTGCAGCCGTGGTTCACCGACGTCGTGAGCGATCACTTTCTCGGCTACGGACACGGAGCCATCTATGCCCAGAAGGCGTTCCAGCTGCTCGATCGGATCGGGTGGGATCGCGCCGACACGGTGCTCCCGCACCTGGTGCCCACGATCGTCTACGGCACCCGCGAAGACAAACTGCCGTACATGAAGCTGTTCCACCGGGGCGTGGCGCAGCTCGACCTGAGCGAGCTCGCCGACCGTGCGAACGCCGCCGATCCGGCGTGGGTCGACGACGGCCGTCTGCTCGCAGCGCTGCTCGGCGACGATCGAACCGCCGCCGCGCTGGCGGCCGGGGCCGCGATCGAATCGGGGGCCGGACTCGCCGGCGTGCTCGACGTGGTGGCCACGGCGGTCAGCGAGCGCATGTTGCGCTACGACACCGCCGGCGAGTTCGACTTCCACGACGACTTCGGGTGGCTCGACATCACCCACGGCCTGACGTTCGCGAACGCCGCCCGGTGGCACGCCGCCGATCGAGCGGTGACGCCCGACCTGGTGCGGCTGGTGCTCTGGACCGTGTTCCTCGCGAACTGGACCGGTCGCCACGAGTGGCATTCATCGGTGGGCGAGCGGGCCGAGATCGAACCGCGTTCCACCGACCTGCTCGAGTACGGGCGGTCGCTCCAGCACGAGGCATTGCTCGACGGCACGACGGCGTTCATCGTGCACGCTCATGCCGTGAAGACGAGCGTCGCCGCGACCGAGGAGGCGGTGCGGCTGGGGTCGACGGTGCCGCTCGACGCGACGGCTCGGTTCATGGAGGCGCCGCGGCTCGAGCGGTTCGTCGCCGCCAGTGTCACCCGGTCGATCGACTTCTTGAGCGGCCGGGTGCAGCGCGACTGATCACTCGGCCGCGTCCGCGGCGTCGGCCCCGTTGTCGTCGTCGTCCGGTGTCGCCGGGCCGTCGGCGAGGATCCGGTACAGCTGGGCCGTGGCGTCCTTGACGACGTCGACCGCGGCTGCGGTCTGGTCGTCGGTGCCGAACTTGCCGATCTGGCGGGTCGGGCCGACGAGTTCGGCGACCGCTCGACGGAGTTCGCCGTGGCGTCCGAGACCGTGCTCGTCCCACGGCGCGTCGTTGCCGGCGTCGCGTTGCTCGGCGACACGGGAACGGCCCGCATCGGTCAGTTCGAACCGGCGCTTGTCGTCGTCGGTCTCGGTGGCGGTGATGAAGCCGCGGTGTTCGAGCCGCCGCAGGGCGGGGTAGATCGAGCCGGGGCTCGGCTTCCACCGGCCACCGCTCTTGTCCTCCATGGCGGAGATCAGCTCGTACCCGTGCATGGGGCGTTCCTCGAGGATCGCGAGGATCGCGCTGCCGACGGCGCCGCGGCGGGCACGTCGGCGTCCATGGCCGTCCCCGTCACGGTGTGCGCCGCGGTGACGGCGTCGTTCGTGGTGGTGCCCCGACTGGTCGAGGTCGTCGTGATGTCGTTGGTGATGATGTCTCATCGAACCTGCTTTCTGTCTGAGCCCGATTGCTCTGTCGATAACTATAGCGACATATCGTTAATTTCCAACCTGTCGCGCTCGCAATCCGCCGATCGGGCAGACTCGACGGATGCCCGGAACGGTCGGTTTCCTGCACACGTCGCCCGTGCACACCCCGGTCTTCGAGCGGTTGATGGCAGAGATCGCTCCCGACGCGGCGGCCCGGACGGTGGTCGATGAGCAGCTCTTGGCCGGCGCTCGCCTCGTCGGCCTGGGCGCCGTCGACGTGGTCGCCGGCGTGTCGACCCGGATCGACGAGCTG
>CAXAWD010000352.1:0-4503 GCA_963972325.1 uncultured Acidimicrobiaceae bacterium | reverse complement strand
TGTCGGGTGGTGAGCGGCGACGGGTCGAGCTGGCCCGCATCCTGTTCGCCGGCAGCGACGTGCTGTGTCTCGACGAACCGACCAACCACCTCGACGTCGACGCCAAGAACTGGCTGATGGGGTTCCTGCGCCAGTATCGCGGCGCGCTGATCGTCATCAGTCACGACCTCGAGCTGCTCGACGAGGCGATCACCCGGGTGCTCCACCTCGACCGACCCACCGAGACCGCGGTCGGCACCATCGTCGAGTACAAGGGCACGTACACGCAGTACGTCAACGCCCGCGCCGAAGACGAACGGCGCCTGACCAAGCAGGCCGCCGAGCAGGAGCGCGAGATCGCGCGCATGCAGAAGTTCGTCGACCGGTTCGGCGCCAAGGCGACCAAGGCTGCGCAGGCGCACAGCATCGAGAAGCGGATCGCCCGGCTCGAATCGGAGAAGGTCGACGCGCCCAAGGCGGGCAAGACCATCACCGTGCGATTCCCCGACCCGCCCCCGTGCGGGCAGACGGTGATCGAGGCATCGGGCCTGTGCAAGGGCTACGGCGGGCCGTCGATCTTCGAAGACGTGGGCTTCGATCTCGGTCGTGGCGAGCGGCTGCTCGTGCTCGGCCTGAACGGCGCGGGTAAGACCAGCCTGCTGCGCATCCTGGCGGGCGAGACGAAGGCCGATCTCGGGTTCTTCGACTTCGGCTACCAGGTCGAGGCCGGCTACTACGCGCAGGAACACGACAACCTCGACGGCAACAAGTCGCTGCTCGAGAACATTCGCGCCGATGTCCCGCCCAACGTCACGCTGACCGAGACCGAGCTGCGTGGCCTGCTCGGCATGTTCGGGCTGTCGGGCGAGAAGGTGTTCCAGGAAGCCGGGTCGCTGTCCGGCGGTGAGAAGACGAAGTTGGCGCTGGCGATGCTGATGGTCGGTCGCAACAACCTGCTGCTGCTCGACGAACCGACCAACAACCTCGACCCGCCGTCGCGCCAGTCCGTCGCCGACGCGCTCAAGGGGTGGAAGGGCAGCATCATCTTCGTGAGCCACGACACCGAGTTCGTGACCGAACTCGCGCCCGACAAGGTGCTCCTGCTGCCCGACGGCGACCTCGACTACTTCAACGACGACTGGCTCGAACTCGTCAGCCTCGCCTGACGGGTCGCTGTCGGCGTCGGTGACGCCGCACCGGAAGAGCAGTATGTCCTGTCGCTGCTGCTGGTTGCCACGGCCCTTCGAGCTTGGTCTGCCAGTCGCGCGTACGACAGGACCTAGCTTTCCGCAGGACGCGAACTCCGCGGCCAGTCGGACAACCGATCATCTGTTGAGATCGCTCGCATCGGTCCTCCGACGCGAACCTCCGCCCGGGGCGTCTGGTCAGGAGGACTTGTGGAGGTTTCGGCGGCGGCGTTGTTCGTCGGGGTGGATCCAGCTGAGGCCGACCCAGTCGTAGTCGACGCGTCCCATCAACGGGGGTTCGTATCGCTGGGCTGGCGCCGGTAGCTCGCCGGTCGGTGGACTGGCGCGTCCCGAACCCTCCAACGGGCTGCCCCGCACATCGGTGAAGACCATGCCGTCGGGCTCGTCGGCGTTGCCGCTGATACCGAGGCGGTGGGCGTGATGCAGTCGATGATGGGAACCGCAGAGGCAGACCAGGTTCCAGGTCGACGTCGGGCCGCCCTCGAGCCAGTGGATGATGTGATGCACCTCCAGGAACCGATCATTGGTGCAACCCGGCACCCGGCAACCACGGTCGCGGCGCTCGACGATCCGTCGGGTGCGTTCGGGCACGATGCGCCGCGAACGACCGACCGAGAACGGCAGCCCGTCACGCTCCCACACCGGCTGGACGATGCCGTCACAGCACAGCCGATCGCGAATGGCGTCGGGCAGGCGCCAGCCGGCGGTATCGGACGCAACGCCGTCGCTCACGTCGATGTGCAGCCACGTCTTCGAACGCTCACGCCGCGTCGGTGACTCGATGCCGTCGACGAAGCGCTCGCACACCTCGACAAGACAGTCGGCAGCGGAGATCGTGGTCTGCCCACGAGCGAAGAGGGCCTCGCGAGCCTCGATCAGCGCGGCGTTGACGACCGACCCGCGCCCCATGTCAAGATCGCCGCTGATCCGCCAACGGTGATCATCGGTGATGGTCGTCGAGATCCGGTCGCGTTCGGTCGGTTCGACCTGGGCCTCGTCGTCGTGCCCGGGGGCTTCGGTGAACCACTCGCGCCTGATCGTCTTGCGGAGCCGGGCGACCGTGGCGACTCGGCCCCAGTCGAGGACCAGACCGTCGGCCCACTCGGGCGCCTTCACCAGCTCGACCACCTGCTCGAGTGACAGCTCGCCCGCCTCGAACGCCGAGATCACCCGTGGGAACGAGGCTCGCCGCTCGGCGACCTGCACGATCGCCTTGGCCCGCTCCGGTGAGACCCCGGCCCGGTAGGCGAGCCATTGGGTCGGGGAGTGCACGCCCGTGCCGACCCACGAGTCATCCCGGAGCACCCGCTCGGTGACGGCGACGAGCCGCGCGTTCGCCAGGTTCAAGATGCCGGCGACTTCGGCGATCTCGGCCTCGTCGGCGTCGAGTTGCTCATCGATCACCGTCATTCTTCAATCGTACATATGTTCGATCCGAACCACAACGCGCCTGGTCATTGGTATTGTCGATGGTCGTCGCGGTGGTATCGCCCCGAGCGATGGTGCCTCGTCCAGAGCCGCGCGAGCCGTCGCCGTCGCCCGCCGCCGAGGCAGCGATCGATCCGGCCGGTAAGACTGGAACATGGCCGATGACGACCGACTCGCTCGCCTGACGCGCGTACGGCGTGAGCCCCCACCGCTCCGGCCGGTGACGGTCGTCGAGCGGGCGGAGCTGTCGCCGCGGCTCCTTCGCCTCACGCTGGCCGGTTCTGGGCTGAGCGACCTGGTGGTCGACGAGCCGGCGGCGAGCGTTCGGCTGCTCGTACCGAGCCCCGGCACCGACGAACTCGTGATCCCCGAGTGGAACGGCAACGAGTTCCTGCTGCCCGACGGCGCCCGTCCGGCGCTGCGCACGTTCACGCCCTTGCGCGTCGACAACGACGCCGGGCGGCTCGACCTGGAGATCGTGCGCCACCCTGGCGGAGCGGTCTCCGACTGGGCCGAGCGCGTCGAGCCGGGAGCACCCGCTGCGATCTCCGGACCCGGCAGCGGCTACGCGTATCCCACATCGGCCGAGCATCTGATCGTGCTCGCCGACGAGACGGCGCTCCCTGCAGCGCTGCAACTCGCAGCCGAGGCACCTGCGTCACTGTCGCTGGCGATCCACGTCGAGGTGATCAGCGACGACGCCGTGATCGATGTCGACCGCCGCGACGGCGACTCGATCGGGTGGCACGTCACCGAGCCGGGTGCCACGCCGGGCGGTCGTCTCGTCGACGCGGTGCGTTCGCTCGACGAGGTTCCCGACGGCACGCACCTGTGGGCCGCCGGTGAGGCCTCGGCGATGCACGCCATCCGCACCCACCTGTTCGACACGCTCGGCATCGAGCGCAAGCGGGCGACCGTGCGCGGCTACTGGAAACCCGCCCGGAACTGACTCGGGAAGCCGAGGCCGGCCGCGCCTCAGCTCAACGCGACGCGGGTGACACGTTCGGCTGCTTCGGCACGAACCTGCTGGAAGAAGTCGTTGCCCTTGTCGTCGACGACGATGAACGCCGGGAAGTCTTCGACCTCGATCTTCCAGATCGCTTCCATACCGAGTTCGGGGTACTCGAGCACCTCGACCTTGCGGATGTTGTCGAGCGCCAGGCGAGCTGCCGGCCCACCGATCGACCCCAGGTAGAACCCGCCGTGCGCCTGGCACGAGTCGGTGACCGCCTGCGAGCGGTTGCCCTTGGCGAGCATGATCATCGAGCCACCCGCCGCCTGGAACTGTTCGACGTACGAGTCCATCCGGCCCGCCGTGGTGGGCCCGAACGATCCTGACGCGTACCCGTCGGGCGTCTTGGCCGGCCCGGCGTAGTAGATGCAGTGGTCCTTCAGGTACTGCGGCATCTCCTCGCCGGCGTCGAGCCGCTCCTTGATCTTCGCGTGCGCGATGTCGCGGCCGACCACGATCGGGCCGGTGAGCATCACCCGGGTGCGCACCGGGTACTTGGAGAGCTCGGCCCGGATGTCGGCCATCGGACGGTTGAGGTCGATGTGCACGACTTCGGTGTCGTCGAGGTCGGCTTCGGTGGTCTCGGGCAGGAACCGGGCCGGGTCGTGCTCGAGCTGCTCGATGAACACGCCCTCGCTGGTGATCTTGCCGAGTGCCTGGCGGTCGGCCGAGCACGACACGGCCATACCGACCGGGCAGCTCGCTCCGTGGCGGGGCAGCCGGATCACGCGCACGTCGTGGCAGAAGTACTTGCCGCCGAACTGGGCGCCGATGCCGGTGGTCTGCGCCAGTTCGAGCAGCTTCTTCTCCAACTCGACGTCGCGGAAGCCGTGACCGAGCTCGGACCCCTCGGTGGGCAGGCTGTCGAGGTACTTC
>CAXAWD010000351.1:0-4509 GCA_963972325.1 uncultured Acidimicrobiaceae bacterium | reverse complement strand
CACACAGCTCGACCAGATGGGTGGTGTCTGGGCGAACGCCGCCGCCGTTCGCCACTCCCCCCACGAGTTCACGATCGACTTCCTCCGCTGCGACTTCGACGACACCGGGAAGGCCGCCGCGGGCATCCTCGTGCAGCGAGTCAACATGTCGCCGCTGTTCGTCACCCAGCTGATCGCGGCGTTGCAGGACAACTGGTCGAAGTACGCCGACAAGTCGATGCCGAAAGACCTCCTCGACGGCCAGTCGATCGAGTCGCCTCGGCTCGACGACGACACCGACGGGCCCGACGGGCCGGGCACACCGGACGACCCGTCGACACCGGAACCCGGCGACGGAGCCTGAGATGCGCCCGCAACCGTTGATCACCTGCACGTCCGTGTCGGGCTCGAGCGAGTGGTACCAGCGTGTGCTCGGACTCGAGAGCGCGCACGGTGGCGACGAGTACGAGATGTTGACGAGCGACGGCGCGATGGTGTTGCAGCTCCACGAGGTCGATGCCCACGAGCACCCGGCGCTGCTGCGCGAGGGGCAACCGCTCGGCGGCAACGGTGTGGCGCTCTGGTTCGACACGGCGACGTTCGACGCCGACATCGAACGGGTGCGTTCGACCGACGCCGAGGTGGTCGAGGACGTGCACGTCAACCCGCTCGCGCAGCATCGCGAGATCTGGCTGCGCGATCCCGACGGTTACATCGTCGTGCTCAGCAGCCCGTACGGCGACGTCGGCTGACCGGCCTGTCGGCCCGACCATGCGCTACTCCCACCTGCTGTTCGACCTCGACCACACGCTGCTCGACTCCCACGAGTCCGAACGTCTCGCGTACGCACACACGATGGCCACGATCGGGCTCACCGAGCCCGACTCGCACTTCGACCGGTACGTCACGATCAACCAGGCGATGTGGGCAGCGGTCGAAGCCGGCGATCTCCAACCGGGCGAGGTCCGACACCGTCGGTTCGAGCAGTTCATCACCGAGGTCGGCGTCGATGCCGACCCACACGCCATGGCCGACGCGTTCGTCGACGGTCTCGGCCGGTTCGGCGAGCTCTACGACGGCGCCCGCGAGATCCTCGAATTGCTCGCGGCCCGGCACACACTGGCGATGATCACCAACGGGCTGAGCGAGGTCCAGCGAGCTCGGATCGAGCGGCTCGGCCTCGGCGACTACTTCCACACCGTGATCATCTCGTCCGAGGTCGGCGTGACGAAGCCGCGCCGGGAGATTTTCGACCTGGCGTTCGCCGGGCTCGGCAACCCGGGCCTCGAGAGCGCCCTGATGATCGGCGACAGCCTCACGTCCGACATCGCCGGCGGCCGGAACGCCGGTATCGACACCTGCTGGTACAACCCGCGGGGTCTCCCGCGGAGCGACACCGATGTCGTCACCCACGAGATCGACGACCTCGGCGGTATCGAGGCGATCGTCACCGGCGTCTGATCCGGTCGACCGCCGTCACCCGGTGATCAGCACGTTCGGGTTCATGATGCGGTCGGGATCGAGCGCGGACTTGATCGCCCGCATCGCCGCCAGATCGCCTGCCGACCGTTGCATCGAGAGGTAATCGACCTTCGCCGTGCCGATGCCGTGCTCGGCACTGATGCTGCCGCCCAGGTCGACCACCAACGCAAAGACGGCGTCGGAGAGTTCGGGCGCGTCGTGCGCAGCGCCGGTGACGTTGACGTGGAGGTTGCCGTCGCCGACGTGTCCGAACAGCCACGTTCGGGCGCCGGTGACCGCCCGCTCGACGATGCCGGGCACCGTCGCGGCGAACTCGGCCAGGCGTGCCTGCGGCAGGGTGACGTCGAACTTGTGGGGAACACCGACCTGATTGATCGCCAGCGTGTGCTCCTCACGAAGCCGCCACAACGCGGCCCGTCGAGCACTGTCGCTCGCCACGGCGGCGTCGATCACACCGTCGGCACCGGCGACCGCGTCGGCGAGTTCGTCGGTCGGATCGGTGAGCGCACCGGCCTCGAGCAGCACATAGGCCGGCGATGGGTCGGCGAAGGGCAACGGCACCCCGAACTCGGACGACACCAGTTCGATGCCCTCGTGGAAGACGAGTTCGGCCGCCTCCAGCGATGGGATGCTCGTTCGCCACTCGGCCACGGCCGCTACCGCGGCATCGACCGACGCCATCGCGACGAACGCGACCACCCGGTGCGGTGCCGCGCCGACGAGCCGCAGTCGGGCTTCCGTCACGATGCCGAGCGTGCCCTCGCTGCCGCACAGCAGTGAGGGGAGGTGATAGCCGGTGTTGTCCTTGACGAGACCGCTCATCTGACGCACCACCGCGCCGGTCCCGAGCACGGCTTCGATGCCGACGAGTTGTTCGCGCGTGCCGCCGAATCGGATCAGGTTGATGCCGCCGGCGTTCGTGGCGATCGACCCGCCGACCGTGGCCGTGCCGCGGGCGCCGAAGTCCACTGCATAGCGCAGCCCGGCCGCGGCGGCTGCGCGCTGTACCGCCTCGACGGTGGCACCGGCACCGGCGGTGACCTGACGACTGATGGGGTCGACCTCGTCGACACGATCGAGTCGTCGGAGGCTGACGACGAGTTCGCCGCCGAGCGGCACACCGCCGCCGACCAGGCCGGTGTTGCCACCCTGCGGCACGATCGCGACGCCCTCGTTCCGGCACCAGTCGACGAGGGCGGCGACCTCGTCGACCGAGCCGGGTCGCACGACGGTGGTGCCC
Source organism: uncultured Acidimicrobiaceae bacterium (assembly GCA_963972325.1). Classification (GTDB taxonomy): domain Bacteria; phylum Actinomycetota; class Acidimicrobiia; order Acidimicrobiales; family Ilumatobacteraceae; genus Ilumatobacter. The sequence continues at coordinate 1,808 of CAXAWD010000351.1, read as the reverse complement.
GAACCGACGAAGCGGCCGGTCCAGTCGGTCGTGTACGACGCGACGTCGTCGGGGTCTGACAGGACGTGGGTGGGGCCGACGATGGCCCGCAACGGTTCGAGGGGGAGCACGCTGCGACGGTAGCGGCCGCCGAGCGGACCGACCCGAACGCGACCGTCAGACCGCGCGAGCGGGGAGGAATCGGCCGGCGAAGACTGCACCGCCGAAGGCCACGCCGGCTGCGACCAGGCACCCGACACTCAGTCCGGACAAGAACGCGTCGTTCACTTCGGCCAGGTACGGCGCTGCGCCCGCACCGAGCTGATCGGCCACGATGCGAGCGGCGCCGACCGACTCGCGGGTGAGTTCCTGGGCCTCGGGCGGGAGCTGGGCGAAGGCGCTGTCGCTGCCCGATCCGTCGAGAGCGTTGATGTAGATCGAGCTGAACACGCTGCCGATGATCGCCACGCCGAGCGTGCCACCGAGTTCGCGGGTGGTGTCGTTGACCGCCGATCCGATGCCCGCCTTGTCGGCTGCCAGCGACCCCATGATCGACTCGGTGGCCGGTGCCGTGGTGGCCCCGAGGCCGGCGCCGAGGAGCACCATCTGTCCGGCGATCTCGAGATACGACGTGTCGACCTCGACCCGGAACGCGATCCACACGAACGCGGCGGCGAGCAGGGTCAGGCCGACGCGTACGACGTTCGTCGTGCCCACGCGGTCGACGATGCGCGGTCCGAGTACCGAGGCGGCCGCGATCGCGAACGCGACCGGCAGGGTGCGGACACCGGCTTCCAGCGGTCCGTAGCCGCGGACCAACTGGAAGTACTGCGTGATCAGGAAGATGAACCCGAACAGGGCGAAGAACGCCGACGTGATCGCGACGCTTGCGGCCGAGAACCGAAGGTTCCGAAAGATCGACACGGGCAACATCGGGTGCTCGACCCACAGCTCCCACCGGACGAACGCGACCAGCAGGACGGCGGCGATCGCGAATCCGCCGAGCGTGGTTGCAGAACTCCAACCCCACTCGGGGGCCTCGATGATCGTGAACACGAGCGCCGCGATCGCAGCGATCGACAACGCGAGGCCGATGCGGTCGAGCGCCGGCGCACCGTGCTCACGCGATTCCGGCACGAGGCGCCAGGCGGCGGCCGCGACGAGCAGCGTGATCGGCACGTTGATGTAGAACACCGACCCCCACCAGAAGTGTTCGAGCAGCCAACCGCCGGTGATCGGGCCGGCCGCGACCGCGACGCCGCTCACGGCGCTCCAGATGCCGATCGCCTTGGCCCGTTCACCCGGGTCGCGGAACACGTTGGTGAGGATCGCCAGGGTGGCCGGGAAGATCAGCGCGGCGCCGATGCCCATCAACGCCCGGCCGGTGATCAACGCCTCGCTGCTGTCGACCGACCCGGCGAAGGCCGACGTCGCTCCGAACACGAGGAGGCCGAACATCAGGATCCGCTTGCGTCCGAACTTGTCGCCGAGGCCACCGGCCGCCAGGAGCAGGCCGGTGAAGACGAGCAGGTACGAGTCGACGATCCACTGGAGTTGACGGGTCGACGCACCGAGTTCCACGGCGAGCGACGGCAGCGCCACGTTGACGATCGTGCCGTCGAGCACGGTGACGAACACCGCCAGGCAGACGACGGCGAGGACCGCCCAACGCCTGGGGTGGCCGACGTCGCCCAGCCGATCACCGATCGCATCGTGGTCGTGCCGGCGGTCGTGCTGGTGATCTCGGTGGAGATCGGCGGAGTCGGTGGAGGTCATCGTGCGGGCTTCCTTCGGGATGTTGTCGATGTCAAGTTGACACTGTAGAGATC
>CAXAWD010000350.1:0-4525 GCA_963972325.1 uncultured Acidimicrobiaceae bacterium | reverse complement strand
GATGGGAATGCTGCGGCGCTACGAGATCCAGGGCTGCGCGGACCAGCCGTTCGAGACGTTGAGCGGTGGCCAGCAGGCCCGATTCCAGATCCTGCTCCTCGAGATCAGCGGTGCGACGCTGCTGCTGCTCGACGAGCCGACCGACAACCTCGATCTGGTGTCGGCCGAGGCGCTCGAGGTCGGGCTCGCCCAGTTCGACGGCACCGTGATCGCGGTCACCCACGATCGCTGGTTCCTGCGCGGCTTCGATCGCTTCGTCGTGTTCGGCGACGACTGCACGGTCGCCGACCACGCCGAGTGCCCCGCCGCCTGGCGCTGATCCGGTCGACTCGGACGGTTTCGTCGGCTCAGTCCAGAGCGAGCGCGCCGTCGAGCACGCGCGCGACGTCGTCGGCGATCGTCGGCTGGTCGGCAGCGCGCGTCGAGAGCCAACGAGCGGGCAGCGGCACGGCACCGGCGGTCGTGTAGGCGTGGAAGCCGAGGGCGGCACGGATAGCGACCAGATCGGCGCGGTCGATCTCGACGTGTTCGTCATCCGACTCGTCGTGTTCGACGTCGATCACCAGGCGGTCGCCATCGAGGGTGGCGACCCAGCGATGGGTGACACCCACCATCGCCCGTCGGCGGATGTCGCGCAGCATCTTCGGGAGCGCACCGAGCACCAGGAAGAACACCCATGCGAACGACACGAGCAGCACGGGATACATCACCAGCCACCAGCGGCGGGGCGGCTCGCCCTCGTCGACGGTCACGATGACACCGTCGCTCGTCGTCGTGACCTCGACCGGCGGCTGGACACCGACCGGGGCCGAACGATCGAAGTACGTCTCACGGTGCACCATCGTTCCGTTCGGGCGACGGTCGGTCTCGGCCCAGACCGTGACGCGCAGACGGCGACGGCGCGCTTCCCGCAGCAGCGACGCGACATCGTCGGGACCGAGTATCGAACCGTCGGCAACCGGCACCGAGACGACCTGGTGATCGGCGCCGATCCACTCGACCTCGGAGATCCGCAGCGGACGCGGCCCGTCGGACGGACCGCTGTCGGTGCCGAGCACCGCATCCGCGACCCATTCGCCGGCCGACGCGCCCGTCGACGGGCGCACGCGTCGCTGGATGATCCTGACCTCGACCGCGGAGGGTGAGGCACCCGTCATCGCCGTGTCGAACGGCGTCATGCGATCAGGTGCGGCTGAGCGATTTGCGGTTCTTGAACTTCGACTTGAGGTAGTCGGAGTTCATCAGGGCGATCACGTCGATCGAGATCTCCTTCGGGCACGCGGCCTCGCACTCGCCGTGGTTGGTGCACGAACCGAAGTGCTCGTCCATCGTCTCGACCATCGCCTCGGCCCGGCTGTACCGCTCGGCCTGCCCCTGCGGCAGCAGGTTGAGGTGGGCGAGCTTGGCGCCGGTGAAGAGGTTGGCCGCACCGTTGGGGCAGGCCGCCACGCATGCACCACAACCGATGCACGCCGCGGCGTCCATCGACGCGTCGGCGACCGGCTTCGGAACGGGGATCAGGTTCGCGTCGGGCGCACCGCCGGTGGCGGCGGTGATGAACCCGCCGGCTTCGACGATGCGGTCGAACGGTGCCCGGTCGACCATGAGGTCTTTGATGATCGGGAACGCCTGCGCCCGCCACGGCTCGATCGTGATGACGTCGCCGCTCTTGAACGTACGCATGTGGAGCTGGCAGGTGGCGGTGCCCTTCTGCGGCCCGTGTGCCTGCCCGTCGATCATCAGCGAGCAGGTGCCGCAGATGCCCTCGCGGCAGTCGTGGTCGAACACGACCGCTTCCTGGCCGGACTCGATGAGCCGCTCGTTCAGGATGTCGAGCATCTCCAGGAACGAGGCCTCGTCGCTGATCTGTTCGATCACATGACTCTCGAACCGGCCCGGCGAGTCGGGTCCGGCCTGTCGCCAGATCTTCAGGGTGATGTTCGTCAACATGTTGCTCATGACTGGTCGCTCCTCCGGTCTCCCGTGTGCGTCGCGGCGTTCACTTGTAGCTCCGGGTCTGGAACTGGACGACTTCGTACTCGAGCTGCTCGCGATGCTCGATCGGGTTGGCCATGTCGCCGCTCCACTCCCAGGCGGTGACGTGGGCGAAGTTCTCGTCGTCGCGGAGCGCTTCACCCTCCTCGGTCTGGTACTCGGACCGGAAGTGGCCGCCGCAGCTCTCCTCGCGGGTGAGCGCGTCCTTGCACATCAGCATGCCCAACTCGAAGAAGTCGTCGACGCGGGCGACCTTCTCGAGCGTCTGGGTGACGCTCGCTGCGTCGCCCGTGACCTTGACGTCCTTCTTGAACTCCTCGTGGAGCGCCGGGATCTCCGACATCGCCTTTTCCAGACCCGCCTTGTTGCGGTCCATGCCGCAGTAGTCCCAGATGATCTTGCCGAGTTCGCGGTGGAAGTGATCGGGGCTCCGGGTGCCACCGACGTCGAGGTAGCTCTGGAACCGGCCAGCGGCCTCGGCCTCGGCGGCACGGAACGCCTCGTGGGAAGCGTCGGGGATGTCCTTGTTCAACCACTGCGACAGATACGGAGCGATCGTGTAGGGCAGCACGAAGTAGCCGTCGGACAGCCCCTGCATGAGCGCCGACGCACCGAGACGGTTGGCGCCGTGGTCGGAGAAGTTGGCCTCTCCGGCGCAGAACAGGCCGGGGATCGTGGTCTGCAACTCGTAGTCGACCCAGAGGCCACCCATCGTGTAGTGGCTCGCCGGGTAGATCCGCATCGGCGTCTCGTACGGCGACTCACCGGTGATCCGCTCGTACATGTCGAACAGGTTGCCGTAGCGCTCGCGAATGGTGTCTTCACCCAACCGGCCGATCGCGTCGGCGAAGTCGAGGTACACGCCGTTCTTCAGCGGCCCGACACCCTGGCCGGCATCGACCGCCCGCTTGGCCGCACGCGACGACACGTCACGGGGCGCGAGGTTGCCGAAGCTCGGGTAGATGCGCTCGAGGTAGTAGTCACGCTCTTCCTCGGGCACCTGCGCCGCCGGCCGCGTCTCGTCGGGGTTCTTGGGCACCCAGATGCGTCCGTCGTTGCGGAGCGACTCGGACATCAGCGTCAGCTTCGACTGGAAGTCGTCGGCCTGCGGGATGCACGTCGGGTGGATCTGCGTGTAGCACGGGTTGGCGAACGCCGCCCCGCGCCGGTGGGCCCGCCATGCGGCGGTGACGTTGCACGCCATGGCGTTGGTGGAGAGATAGAACGCGTTGCCGTAGCCGCCGGTGGCGAGGATGACCGCGTGCGCCGCGTGCGACTGGAGTTCACCCGTGAGCAGGTCACGGGTGACGATGCCGGCGCAACGGCCGTCGATGTTGACGACGTCGACCATCTCGACGCGGTTCCAGAGCTTGACGTTGCCGAGGCCGACCTGGCGGGCCATCTGCTGGTAGGCGCCGATGAGGAGCTGCTGGCCGGTCTGGCCACGGGCGTAGAACGTGCGGCTGACCTGAGCCCCGCCGAACGAACGGTTGGCGAGCAGACCGCCGTACTCGCGGGCGAACGGAACACCCTGGGCGACCATCTGGTCGATGATGTTGACCGACACCTCGGCGAGCCGGTGCACGTTGGCCTCGCGAGCACGGAAGTCGCCGCCCTTGACCGTGTCGTAGAAGAGACGGTGCACCGAGTCGCCGTCGCCCTGGTAGTTCTTCGCGGCGTTGATGCCGCCCTGGGCTGCGATCGAGTGTGCACGCCGGGGCGAATCGTGGAACGTGAACGCCTCGACGTTGTAGCCGAGCTCACCCAGCGTGGCGGCCGCCGAGGCACCGGCCAGACCGGTACCGACGACGATGATCTTGAACTTGCGCTTGTTGGCGGGGTTCACCAGTTTCTGACTGGCGATGTAGTTGCTCCACTTGTCGGCGAGCGGTCCCTCGGGGATCTTGGAATCGAGCGTGATGCTCATGAGTCGGCCTCCGTCGTGGCGGTCTCCGTCGTAGTGGTCGTGGCGTCGAGTTCTTCCATCTCTCGCAGGTCGTGCACCGTCGTGACGTCGGGATCGAAGTCGATCACGCCGGCGAGGGTCATGATCGGGAACGAGACGTTGCCGACGACGATCAACGTGGCGACACCGGCGGCGATCGCCTTGCGCCACTGGTTGAAGCGGGGGTTGTTCCAACCCAGCGACTGGAACAGGCTCCAGGTGCCGTGGAACAAATGGATGCCGAGCGCGATGTTGGCGACGATGTACAGGATCGCCACCGGCACCCGGCTGAGGCTGGCGTCGAGGTTGCGGTACACCATGCCGTGCTCGAAGTCGGGGTTGACCCACCCCCAGGTGAGGTCGGCGAGGTGCCAGAGGATGAAGAGCACCACGATGACGCCCGTCCACCGCATCGTGCGGCTGGCGAAGTTGGCGACCTGGTAGTCGCGGCTCGACTGGTACTTGACCGGCCGGGCGGTGCGATTCATCACCGTGAGCGAGTAGGCGGCGTGGATGTGCAGCAGGACCGCCGAGATCAACACGATGCGCATGATCCAGAGGAAGACTCCGTGCGGCAGGATCGGC
>CAXAWD010000349.1:0-4551 GCA_963972325.1 uncultured Acidimicrobiaceae bacterium | reverse complement strand
AACGAGCACAGCAACTCGAGGCGTTCGAGACGTGAGCGACACCGTGCCGATCCGCGCCCTGCTGGCCCAGACCGCCGAAGTGCTCGGGTCGCAGCACGAGGCGCGATGGCTGTGCGAGGTCGCGGTCGGGGCCGATGGCGGCGAGTTCGATGCCGCGCTCGACGAGCCGGCCACGGTTCGTGCCGTCGCCCATCTCGACGCGATGGTCGCCCGCTACCGCACCGGCGAACCGCTCCAGTACGTGCTCGGCCGCTGGTCGTTCCGGCATCTCGATCTCGCGGTCGACCGCCGCGTGTTGATCCCGCGCCCCGAAACCGAGGTCGTGGCCGGCGTGGCGATCGAGTTGGCCGCGGCCGTTCCCGGCCCACGCACGGTCGCCGACCTGGGCACCGGGTCGGGAGCGATCGGGCTGTCGCTGGCCGACGAGCTCCCCGTCGGCGACACCGCCGTGTGGATCACTGACGTGAGCGACGACGCGCTCGCCGTCGCCCGCGCCAACCTGGCGGGTATCGGCCGGGCTGCCGCCAATGTCCGCCTGGCAGCCGGCTCCTGGTTCGACGCGCTGCCCGGCGAACTCCGCTGCGACGTGATCGTCAGCAACCCGCCCTACGTCGCCGACGGCTCACCCGACCTCGCCGACTCGGTGCTCGAATGGGAGCCGGCCACGGCGCTGTTCGCCGGGCCCGACGGTCTCGACGACATCCGGGTGCTGGTCGGCGGCGCTCCCGACCACCTCGCGCCCGACGGCCGGCTCGTGCTCGAGATCGGGGCCGACCAGGGTGCTGCCGTGCTCGACCTGTTCGATGCCCACGGCTACCGAGACCGCTCGATCCGACCCGACCTGACCGGTCGTGACCGGGTTGCGGTGGCCCGCCGCCCGGCCTGACCGGCACCGACGCCGACGGCTGTCAGTAGATCGCGTCGGATGACCCGCCGGCGGCGCCCTGTGCTGCCGCGGCGAGTTCGCCCGCGAACCCGGCCCGCATCGCCAGGGCGTCGCTGCCGATCGTGATCATCCGGAACCCCTGATCGCGGCGCCGCTGCGCCAACGAACCGGACGCGTGGATGCCCGGGGTCACACCGTGGCGGGAGCAGGCCTCGACGATCGTGGCGAGCGCCTCGTCGAGCACCGTCTCGTCGGCGTTGCCCGACGGCTCGAGCCCGAGGCTCAGCGCCAGGTCGGCCGGGCCCACGTAGATCGCGTCGATACCCGGCACCGAGAGGATCTCGTCGAGATTCGAGACGGCGTCGCGGGTCTCGATCATCGGGATCACACAGATCGTCTCGTGTGCCCACGCCCGATTGTCGGGATGGCGCTGGGAGGCCATGATCGGACCCCAGCTGCGTGCGCCCTCCGGCACGTAGCGCGCCGAGCGGACCACCGCTTCGGCCTCGGCTCGAGTGTTGACCATCGGGACGATCACACCGTGAGCGCCGGCATCGAGCGACTTGCCGATGATGCCCGGTTCGTTCCACGGAACCCGCACGATCGGTGTGCCGCCGGCGAGATCGATCGCCTGGATCATCGACACGGAGGTGAGGTAGTCGATCGCTCCGTGCTGCGTGTCGACGCAGACGTACTCGACCGGCTGTCGGGCGGCGATCTCGGCCCCCACGAAGCCGGGTATCGAGAGCCAGAAACCGAGGGCCTCGTCGCCCGCAGCAAGGGTGTCACGCAAAGTCATGCGACCGATTCTGTCAGGTCGGCCGAATCGCGACGCGGCCGCGCAGCTCGCCCCTCGGGCCCGACGATCAGATCCGGTAGCGTCTGGTCACCATGACGGATGAGCAACTCGCCAGGTACCGCTCGAGCATCGACAACATCGATGCCGCACTCATCCACCTGCTGGCCGAGCGATTCAAGATCACACAAGACGTCGGGCGCTACAAGGCCGCCGTCGGGTTGCCGCCGGCCGATCCCGAGCGCGAGGCCCGACAGGTCGCCCGGCTCCGGGTGCTCGCCGAGGAGTCGGGCCTCGACCCCGTGTTCTCCGAGAAGTTCCTGCGCTTCATCGTCGCTGAGGTGATCCACCACCATCAGCAGATCGCCGATGACGGCGAGGTTCCGCCTGCGCCGACGGCCGGCTGAATCTCCCGATTGAATCGACGGCGTGGAACGCTTCGACATCGCCGTCATCGGCGGCGGACCCGCGGGCGCTGCCGTCGCGATCCGCGCCGCTCGCGCCGGGGCGCGCGTCGTCGTCGTCGAGAAGGGGCCGCACGGCCGTGACAAGATCTGCGGCGACGGGCTCACGCCCCGAGCCGTGGCGGCGCTGAACGAACTCGAGATCCCGCTCGACGACGCCCATCGCATCGCCGGACTCCGGATGATCGCCGGCAAGCAGGTGCGTGAACTGCCCTGGCCGGACACCGGTCGGTTCCCCAACCACGGCGCGGTCTGGCCGCGCCGCCGCCTGGACGCCGCGTTGATCGGTACGGCGGTCGACGCCGGCGCCGACGTGCGGTTCGAGACCACCGGCGACCCGATCATCGACGATCGCACGGGGCGGGTCACCGGTATCCGCACCGCCGCCGGGCCCATCGAGGCCGACCTGGTGGTGGCCGCGACCGGTGCCCCCGGGGCGGTGGCCCGGGCACTCGGTGCCGAACGTGACCCGAACGAGCCGTTCGGGCTGGCGATCCGTGCCTACGTCGAGAGCCCCCGGCACGCCGACGAGCACCTCGAAGCCTGCCTGACGATCCGCGACGGTCGCGGCACCTGGGTGCCCGGCTACGGCTGGATGTTCCCGTGCGGCGACGGCACGGTCAACATCGGCGTCGGTGCGCTGTCGACGATGAAGGGCTTCAAAAGCCTCAACCTCAACCACCTGCTCGACAGCTACCGCGGGCTCGTGGCCGACTCGTGGGACATCGGGCCGAACCTCGACCGGCCGCGGGCATGGCGACTGCCGATGAGCGCGGTCCAGCGCCACGGGCCGGGCTGGGTGGCGATCGGCGACGCGGCCGGCCTCGTCAACCCGATGAACGGCGAAGGCATCGACTACGGGCTCGAGTCGGGCATGCTCGCCGCCGACCTGTTCCTCGCCGACCCCGCCACGGCGCCCCGACGCTACGACGAGCAGATCGGGGAACGCTTCGACGGATTCCTCCGCACCGGTCGCCGGTTCGCGTTCCTGATCGGGCATCCGGGCCTCATGCGCACCGGCCTCCGATTCGCGGTCGGCACTCATCGCATCGCCGACATCACGCTCCAGGTCATGGGGAACCTCGTCGACTCGCAGACGCCCGGCGCAGCCGGCATGACCATGCGGGTCGCGGATCGCACCCTCGCCGCCGCCGACCCGCTCCTGCGCAAGACCCGTGCCAAGGCCTGAGGTGGTGCGCCGTTCTGGCTACCGTGGTCGGCCGTGAGCGCAACTGACCTCGGGTTCGGGATCGACATCGGTGGCACGGGGATGAAGGCCGCCCCCGTCGATCTGGCGACCGGACGACTGGCCGCCGACCGCCACCGCATCGACACGCCGAAACCGGCCACGCCCAAGGCGCTCGCGAAGGTCGTGAAGCATCTCGTGAAGCACCACGGCTGGACGGGCCCGGTCGGCATCTGCATGCCGTCGGTGGTCACCCACGGCGTCGTCAAGAGCGCCGCGAACATCGACAAGAGCTGGCTCGACATCGACGCCGACGAGCTCTTCACCAGCGCCATCGGCGCACCGGTGTCGGTGCTCAACGACGCCGACGCCGCAGGCGTCGCCGAGATGACCTGGGGGAGCGGTCGTGGCCGTGACGGCGTCGTGCTCTGCCTGACGTTCGGCACCGGCATCGGGTCCGGCATGTTCGTCGACGGGGTGCTCGTTCCCAACACCGAGCTGGGTCACCTCGAACTCGACGGACCCGACATCGAGAAGCGGGCCGCGGCGAGCGCGCGCGAACGCGACGGCCTCAGCTGGGAGGAGTGGGGCGATCGGGTCGACCACTACCTGCGACACATCGTGATGCTCTTCTCACCCGAGCTGATCATCGTCGGGGGCGGAGCGAGCAAGAAGCCCGACAAGTGGTTGCACCGGGTCGATCCCGGGTGCGAGGTCGCCGTGGCGACGATGGCCAACAATGCCGGGATCGCCGGGGCAGCGCTGCTGTCGCCTCCCGAGGGCGCCCCCGAGTCAGCTCGCGAGTGACGGCCCCGAGCGGTGCTCGCGCACGCTGATCACGATCAGGGTGATCACGCTCAACGGCAGCATGAAGCCGACGATCGCCACGGCATAGCCGTTCTTGATCGGATGGTCGGCTGCGTCGACCACGAGCCAACCCAGATACGCAGCGTAGAACGCGAGGAACAACCCGCCCTCCCAGCGAAGCAGGGCATAGCCGTTCGCGAACATCGGGAGGCATGCGATCGCGACGGCGATCATGACCGGGAGGTCGAGCGAGAGCGCGCCATCGGGCACCTCGAGCGCGTTCGGTGAGATCGCCGCCGTCACGCCGAGCACGGCGAGGATGTTGAACAGGTTCGACCCGATCGCGTTGCCGACGGCCAGGTCGCGCTGACCGCGCATCGCCGCGAGGACCGACGTGGCGACCTCGGGCAGC
>CAXAWD010000348.1:0-4557 GCA_963972325.1 uncultured Acidimicrobiaceae bacterium | reverse complement strand
TCGCCGACTTCGCCCGCTGCGAGCACGTGGCCGGCGCGATCGCGCTGCGGCGATGGGACGACGAGGCGAAGCGACCAGACCTGCCGGTCGGCGCCATCCGTGACCACGCAGGTCTGCTCGCAGGCCTTGCCGAGGTCGGGCCGCCCGACGCGACCCGGGCGTGATGGTGTCGTCGTCGCGGCGGCACCGAACCTTTCGCATCGGTTCCTCCGTAGCTCGGTCGGGCGTCACTTCCGGTTCATTCGCCACCTCTAGACATGCATCGTGAACCGAACCAAGACCTCCCCGAAGCGTCGCGGCCTGCGTGCCGTCGCCGCACTGTCCATCCTTGCGCTGACCGCATCCGCCTGCGGCGGCGACGACGACGCCGAGGCGGTCGCGGCCGCGGCGCCCGCCGACGAGTCGACCGCCGACAGCGAACCCGCTGCGGAGCCCGCATCCGAGTCGACCGAGGAGCCCGCATCGGAGCCGGCCTCCGAGCCGACCGAGGAGCCCGCTGCAGAGCCGACCGAGGAGCCGGCCGCCGAGGGCGACTACGACCGGACCGGCTGGCCCGACAAGCTGACGTTCGCGATCGTCCCGGCCGAGAACGCCGACAACTTCTCGAGCTACGTCACCCCGGACATCCTCGGCGACGAGCTCGGTATCGAGTTCGAGATCGTCGAAGCGGCCGACTACGCCGGCGTGATCGAGGGCATGATCGCCGAGCGCGTCGACGTCGGTGCGTTCGGTGCGTTCGCCTACGTGATCGCCACCGGCAACGGCGCCGACATTGACCTCGCCGGCATCTGGTCGGGCCCGACCGCCGAGACCTACGGCGACTACCGGTCGTACCTGGTCGTGCCCGTCGGTTCCGAGATCCGTGAGCCGGCCGACCTCGCCGGTAAGACGGTGTGCTTCGTCGACCCGGGTTCGACCTCGGGCTTCCTGTTCCCGTCTGCCGCACTGCTCGAGGTGGGCCTGAACCCGAACGAGGACTCGACCGACATCAACCCGGTCTTCGCCGGTGGCCACGATGCTGCACCGATCGCGGTCAAGAACGGTGACTGCGATGCCGGCTTCGCGTACGACACGATGATCACGTCGCAGCTGATCGACAGCGGCGACCTGGCCGGTGTGATCGACAGCGCCGAGGACGGCCTCGACGACGTCAACCCCGAGCAGGCCGATCTCGACATCATCTGGAAGTCGACCGCCATCGCCGCACCGCCGCTCGGCGTCGGCAACTGGCTGCCCGACACGCTGAAGCAGGCGATCACGGACGTCGCGACGTCGAAGGTCAATATCGACTACGCCGCAGCGAACGGCTACTGCGAGGCGGCCGACGAGTCGTGTGAACTGGCCGACGGCTTCTTCTGGGGTTTCCTGCCGGAGACCGACGCCTACTTCGACGGCATCCGCGACCTGTGCGAGCTCACCGGCTCGAGCAAGTGCTCGCTGGACGGATGAGTTCGCTGAGCGGACTCGGCGGAGAGCCGACCGTCAACGGGGTCGGCGCGGTGCGTACCGCGCCGGCCCCCGGCCGGGTCGCCGTCGAGGTCGACCAGGTCGTCAAGACCTTCGACAACGGCTCGGTGACCGCGCTCGACGGAGTGAGTTTCGCGGTACCGGAAGGACAGCTGGCGGTGGTCATCGGACTGTCGGGTTCCGGCAAGTCGACCCTCCTGCGGCACCTCAACGGGATGCACACCCCGACGTCCGGCACGGTTCGAGTGCTCGGTGAGGATGTGGGTGCCCTGAACGGTGCCGGGCTCCGTGCCCTGCGCCGCCAGGTCGGGTTCGTCTTCCAGTCCTTCAACATCGTCGGCCGGGTGACCTGCATCGAGAACGTGATGTGTGGAGCACTCGGACGGGTTCGCGGTCCGCGCTACGGCGTCGCCACCTACTCGAAGGCGCTTCGCCGTGAAGCCCTGGAGCAGCTCGATCGTGTCGGCCTCGGTGACCGTGCGTTCCAGCGCACCGACACCCTCTCCGGCGGCCAGCAACAACGGGTCGCGATCGCCCGCACGCTGATGCAGAAGCCGCGCATCGTGCTGGCCGACGAACCGGTCGCATCGCTCGACCCCGAGATCTCCGGACAGGTCATGGACGTCATGTTCCGGTCGTGCATCGAAGACAACATCACCGTGCTCTGTTCGCTGCATCAGGTCGATCTCGCCCTCGGTTGGGCGAACCGACTGATCGCGCTCCGCGACGGCAGGGTGGTGCTCGATTCGCCCGTCGATGCCGACCTGAGTCACGACCGTGTGATGGAGGTCTACCAGCGCCTCGACCCGCTGGGCGAGAAGGTCGACGAGTACGTCGCCGACGCGCCGAAGATGGCCCGCAACTGACATGACGCTGCTCGCTCCGGACTTCGATTGCGAGGTGACCGACACGCCGGCCGGTCCGCGGCGCCTGTCGCCGCCGCACACCACCCGACGGACCGCGCTGCGGGTGATCACGGTCGGACTCGCGCTCGGGTCCGTGTACTCCCTGATCTCGACCGGTGTGAATCCACTCACGCTGTGGTTCGAACGAGATTCGATCGGCAACCTCCTCGACCGGATGTGGCCGGTGCAGCTCGACAACGCCGGCTCGGTGTTCGGGCACGCGATCGACACGTTCTTCATGGCCTTCCTCGGCACGATGTTCGCGGTGGGGCTGGCCCTGCCGATCGGCTGGTGCGCGGCGTCGAACATGGTCGGCAACCGGCTGGCGCGTGGCGTCGCCCGGGCGGTCATCGTGCTCACCCGCGCGGTGCCCGACCTGATCCTGGCGATGATCTTCGTACGCGTCTTCTCGATCGGGGCGCTCGCCGGCATCCTCGCCCTGGCGATCCACTCGGTCGGGATGCTCGGCAAGCTCTTCGCCGATGCCCTCGAACAGGTCGACGCCGGCCCGCGTGAGGGGGTCGCGGCCACCGGGGCGTCCCGCTGGCAGGAGCTGATGTCCGGTGTGGTGCCACAGGTCGTGCCGTCGTTCATCGCCACATCGCTGTACCGGCTCGACATCAACTTCCGGTCGGCGACGCTGCTCGGCATCGTCGGCGCCGGCGGCATCGGTCTCGACATCAAGGTGGCGCAGGGCGGCCTGAACTATCCGCAGCTGCTCGGTGTGACACTTGTGATCATCGCGATGATCGTCGTGTTCGAGGTCGTCTCGACGGCCGTCCGTTCGGTCATCCTCGGCCCGACCGCGAACGTGCGCCGGAGCTGGTGGACCCGCCTCACCGGCCGGCTGGGCCCGAACGACCCGACGCCCGACGCCGCAGCGATCGCCCTGCCGATCTCACGACGGTCGGTGGTGCAACCATGGAACCGCGAGCGACTGACGATGTACCTCTTCGGCATCTCGTGTGTGATCCTGACCGTGCTCTCGTTCGTCGTGACCGAGGTCTCGTTCTTCGAGTTCCTCGGTGGGGTCGCCGACCTCCCGGCGATGTTCTGGAACCTCGTGCCGAAGAGCTTCGACTGGTGGGACGACCGCTTCATCGTCGACTTCACCGAGACGATCATGATGGGCTTCGCCGCCACCGCGATCGCGCTGGTGTTCGCGCTGCCGACCGGATTCCTCGCGGCACGGAACGTGGCCCCGGCGCGTTGGGTGTACGGCGTGGCTCGCATCTTCATCCTGATGGTGCGCGCGCTGCCCGACCTGATCGTCGCGGTGATCTTCGTCGCGGCGCTCGGTCTGGGACCGAAGCCGGGTGTGCTGGCACTGTCGATCGGTCTCTACGCCTTCGCGGCGAAGCTGTTCGCCGACGCCATCGAAGAGGTTCGCGAAGGGCCGCGCGACGGTGTGCGGGCCACGGGAGCCACCGGCGTCCAGGAGTCGTTCAGCGGTGTGTTGAGCCAGGCGATGCCGGCACTCGTCGGCCACTCGCTGTATCTGCTCGACGTGTCGATCCGCTCGTCGACCGTGCTCGGCATCGTCGGGGCCGGCGGCATCGGGTATTCGCTGATCGGTGGCGCACGACTCCTGAAGTGGGAGATGATCGGCGGCCTGCTGATCATCCTGTTCGTGATCGTCTATGCGATCGAGTTGCTCGCCGGTTGGGTCCGCAAGCAGATCATCTGACCGTCCCGCTCCGATGCCCCCGCCCGAACGGATCGGGCTAGGTTCGGCCCATGGCAGAACGCGCGACCACGCTGGGCGAACTGAAGGCATCGGGGTGGCGGTCGGTCCCGGTCAAGGACGAGATCCGCGCCAACGCCGTCGCCAAGATCAGCGCCGGCGAACCGCTCTTCGACGGCGTGCTCGGGTACGAGGACACCGTCATGCCGCAGCTCGAGAACGCCCTGCTCGCCGGTCACGACGTGATCTTCCTCGGCGAACGCGGGCAGGCGAAGACGCGCATGATCCGTTCGCTCACGGGCCTGCTCGACGAGTGGATGCCGATCATCGCCGGGAGCGAGATCAACGACGACCCGTACGCTCCCGTGTCGAAGCACGCTCGTGACCTGATCGACGAGATGGGCGACGACACGCCGATCCACTGGGTCCACCGCGACACGCGGTTCGGTGAGAAGCTCGCCACCCCCGACACCTCGATCGCCGACCTGATCGGCGAGGTCG
>CAXAWD010000347.1:0-4558 GCA_963972325.1 uncultured Acidimicrobiaceae bacterium | reverse complement strand
GGTCGGCAGTGACACGAGGGCTCACGGTATCGGTGCCGACTTCGTCCGGGTCGGCGTCGCGATCGAGTCAGGACTCGAACGGCAGCCCGGCGTACTGCTCGGCGACCGACGCCTGGGCGTGCTCCGACGACGCGAGGTAGTCGAGTTCGGCCTCCTGGGCGCGCTGGTCGAACTCGGTCTGGTCGGGGAAGCGGTGGAGCAGCGTCGTCATCCACCACGAGAACCGCACCGCACCCCACACCCGCCGCAGCGCCATGTCCGAGTACCGATCGAGGTAGCCGTCGTCACCGGCGGTGAAGTGGTCGGCGAGA
This sequence comes from uncultured Acidimicrobiaceae bacterium, assembly GCA_963972325.1. Classification (GTDB taxonomy): domain Bacteria; phylum Actinomycetota; class Acidimicrobiia; order Acidimicrobiales; family Ilumatobacteraceae; genus Ilumatobacter. The sequence goes on along the minus strand of CAXAWD010000347.1, from coordinate 4,247 downwards.
GCACGCGCCAGGTAGTGCACGTCGGAGATCGCCAGGTTGAGTCCCTTGGCCCCGGTCGGCGGCACGATGTGCGCGGCGTCGCCGGCGAGGAACAGGTTGCCGTAGCGCATCGGTTCGGCGACGAAGCTGCGCAGCGGCGCGATCGACTTCTCGATCGAGGGGCCGGTCACGACTCGGCCACCGACCGTCGGCCCGAGTCGGGTGGTCAGCTCGGTCCAGAAGCGATCGTCGGACCAGTCGTCGGTCGTGTCGTCGAGAGGGCACTGCACGTAGTAGCGGCTGAGCATCTGGCTGCGCCGTGACGCGAGGGCGAAGCCGCTGGGGTGGTTGGCGTACACGAGGTCGGGGAGCGGCGGGGTCTTCGACATGATCCCGAGCCACCCGAACGGGTACTCCTTCTCGTACGTCCGCAGCACGGCATCGGGGATCGCCGTTCGGGCGGCACCGTGAGAGCCGTCGCAGCCGACGATGATGTCGGCTTCGACGCGTTCGGCGACGCCGCCCACCTCGAACGTGATCGACGGGCGGTCGCCCAGCGGGTCGTGAACCGCGACGCCGTCGGCTTCGAAGATGATCGTGGCGTCCCGGTCGTCGGCAGCGGCGTACAGGTCGTCCTGGATCTTCGACTGGCCGTACGACATGAAGTGCGAACCGACGTGCTCGTGGATGTCGATGAAGAATGGGTCGCGACCACCCCACACGAGCGCGGTGACGTCGTGTACGTGGCCCTCGGCGTCCATGCGCTCCGCGAGCCCGGCCCGACGGAGCACGTCGACCGAGCCCCACTCGAGCACCCCGGCGCGAATACGACCGAGCACGTGTTCGCGGGTGGCGCGTTCGACGACGACCGAGTCGATGCCGGCGCGGTGCAGGAGGTGTGACAGCAGCGATCCGGCGGGCCCGGCGCCGATGATCGCGACGGAGGTGGAAAGGGTCACCGTCGCAGTCTCACCGGTGATTGACAATCCGACAAGGCCCCCGACAGAATGCGGTCGCGATGATCGTCGACTGCCACGGCCACTACACGACGGCGCCGTCGCAGCTCGGTGAGTACCGCGACGCCCAGCGCGCGGCGCTGCTCGACGACCCCGAACACGTCGGTGAGAAGGGCGTGCTCTCGATTTCCGATGACGATCTCCGTGCGAGTCTCGAGGGCAACCAACTCCGGCTCCAGCGCGAGCGCGGCATCGATCTCACGCTGTTCTCGCCCCGGGCGTCGTGGATGGGCCACCACATCGGCAACGAGCACACGAGCCGGTTCTGGACCGAACACTGCAACGACCTGATCGCTCGCATCTGCGACCTGTACCCGAGCAACTTCGCGCCCGTCTGCCAGCTCCCGCAGTCACCCGGCGTCGGGGTCGAGTCGTCGGTGCGCGAACTGCGACGCTGCGTCGACGAACTGGGTTTCGTCGGCTGCAATCTCAACCCCGATCCGTCCGGCGGCAACTGGACCGGGCCGCCGCTGTTCGACCCGTCCTGGCGGCCACTGTTCGAGGCGATGTGCGAACTCGACGTGCCGGCGATGGTGCACGTGAGCGCCACCTGCAACCCGAACTTCCATTTCACCAGCTCGCACTATCTCGGCGCCGACACCACCGCGTTCGTGCAGGCGATGACCTCGGGACTGTTCCGCGACTTCCCCGACATGCGCTGGGTGATCCCGCACGGCGGCGGCACGGTGCCCTACCACTGGGGTCGATTCAAGGGGATGGCCGAGAGCGCCCGGGAGGGCGGTGGCGACGGTTCCGCCTGGTCGTTGCTCGACGAACTGATGGACAACGTCTTCTTCGACACGTGCGTGTACCACCAGCCCGGCATCGACCTGCTCGTCGACGTCGTGCCGACCGCCAACATCCTGTTCGGTTCGGAGATGCTCGGGGCGGTCAAGGGCATCGACCCCGACACCGGGCACGGCTACGACGACACCAAGCGTTACATCGACCGGGCCGACCTGACCCCCGAGCAGCGCACGCTGATCTTCAGCGGCAACGTGCAGCGCGTCTACCCCCGACTCACCCTGCCCGAGGAGGCCGCATGAACCGCCACGTCATCGTCCGCACCATCGAGCGTGCCGACCCCGCGGTGATCGATCGTCTCGGCGACGCCGGTACGGCGACGGTCCACGAGGCGATCGGACGCGTCGGATTCGTGGGCACGCACCTGCGTCCCGTCCAGCACGACACGAAGATCGCCGGATCGGCGGTCACCGTGCTCAGCCATCCCGGCGACAACATGATGATCCACGCCGCGGTCGAGGTGTGCGGGCCGGGCGACGTCCTCGTCGTCGCCAACACGGCACCGTCGACGCACGGCATGTTCGGCGATCTGCTCGCCACGTCGTTGATGGCGCGCGGGGTGCGCGGCCTCGTGATCGACGCCGGTGTCCGCGACACCGCCGACCTCCGTGCGATGGGGTTCCCGGTGTGGTCGCAGTACGTGTCGTGCCAGGGCACGGTCAAGAACACGCCGGGGTCGGTCAACGTGCCGGTCGTGCTGGGCGGCATCACCGTGCAGCCGGGCGACGTGGTGTGCGCGGACGACGACGGTGTGGTCGTCGTGCCCCGTGACCAGGCCGAGTGGGCACTCGAACGGTCCGACGCCCGGCTCGCGAAGGAGGCCGCGATGCGGACGCGGCTCGAAGCCGGCGAACTCGGTGTCGACATCTATGGTCTGCGTCAGCGGCTGCTCGACCTGGGTGTCGAGTACGTCGACTGAGACGATGTCGACGAACCCCCGATCGACCGAGCGCCCGGAGGCGAAGATGGGACTCGACAAGCCGTACCTCGACATACCGGGCACGACCGTGTTCGACGCCGCCCAGGCCCGCAAGGGCTACTGGCTCAACCAGTTCTGCATGTCGCTGATGCGCGTCGAACACCGGGAGCGATTCCTCGCCGACGAGCGGGCGTACCTCGACGAGTGGGACATGACCGAGCAGCAGAGGCAGGCCGTACTCGACCGCGACATGAACCGCATGATCGAACTCGGCGGCAACATCTACTTCCTCGCGAAGATCGGTGCGACCGACGGCAAGAGCTTCCAGCAGATGGCCGGCTCGATGACGGGCATGAGCGAGGACGAGTACCGGGCGATGATGCTGGCCGGGGGTCGCTCGATCGACGGCAACCGATACGTCGGCGAGCAGGAGCAGCACTGATGGCCCGCATCACGTCGTCCGTGTACACGTCGCACGTGCCCGCGATCGGTGTCGCGATCGACACCGGCATCACCGACCAGCCGTATTGGCAACCGCTGTTCGCCGGCTACGAACCGTCGAGGACGTGGATCGAGCAGCACCCTCCCGACGCGATCGTGCTCGTGTTCAACGACCACGCCACGTCGTTCAGCCTCGATCTGATCCCCACGTTCGCGATCGGCACCGGTGCCTCGTACGCGGTCGCCGACGAGGGATGGGGCCCTCGGCCGGTACCCGACGTCGTCGGTCACCCCGACCTGGCCGCCCACATCGCCCACTCGGTGATCCAGCAGGACTTCGACCTCACCATCGTCAACAGAATGGACGTCGACCACGGTCTCACCGTGCCGCTGTCGCTCATGTTCGGGCAGCCCGACGCCTGGCCGTGTCCGGTCATCCCGTTCGCCGTCAACGTCGTGCAGTTCCCGCCGCCGTCGGGGCAGCGCTGCCTCGACCTCGGCCGCGCGATCCGACGTGCGGTCGAGTCGTACGACGAGCCGATGAACGTGCAGATCTGGGGCACCGGCGGCATGAGCCACCAGCTGCAGGGGCCGCGCGCCGGGCTGATCAACGCCGAGTTCGACACCGCGTTCCTCGACCAGTTGGTCGCCGACCCGGCCGAACTCGCCCGCAAGCCGCACGTCGACTACCTGCGCGAGGCCGGGTCGGAAGGGGTCGAGCTCGTGATGTGGCTCGTCGCCCGCGGCGCGATGGGCGACCTCGCCGGCGGGCCCCCGCCGACCGTGCGACACCGCTTCTACCACGTGCCGGCGAGCAACACGGCCGTCGGCCATCTGATCTTGGAGGACACACCATGACCATCAACGTCGCCCTCGCCGGCGCCGGTGCCTTCGGCGTCAAACACCTCGACGCGATGGCGCAGATCGACGACGTGCGGGTCGTGTCGGTCGTCGGCCGCACGCTCGAACCCACACGGGAGGTCGCCGACCGGTACGGCATCGAACACGTCACCACCGACCTGAACGAGACGTTGGCACGCGACGACGTCGATGCCGTGGTGCTCGCCACGCCGACCCAGATGCACGCC
>CAXAWD010000346.1:0-4568 GCA_963972325.1 uncultured Acidimicrobiaceae bacterium | reverse complement strand
GCGCCTCGGCCCGAGGTGGGTCGGCGATCCCGACGACACCGAGCAGGATGAGCTCCGACTCCGACGGTGTCGATGACGCTTCCTCACCATCGACGGGCCGGTACGCCACCGCCAGCGGTCGCAACGCCTCGTCGGCGAGGGCATCGACGGCGTCGGCGATGTCCCGCCGTCGTTCCGCGGTCAGCGGCTGCACGACACCGCCGACCCGTTCGGACACGCACCGGTCGACGAGCACGTCGGGTGCTCCCTTCGTGAACATGACCAGCGAGGACGGTGCGTCGACGAAGCCGACCGCCTGCCCGTCGTTGACGGTCGACATCAACTTGCGGTCGGCATCGAACGGGATCTCGTCGACGCGTTCGGCGTTTCGGCGCGCCCCGCTGCTCTCCAGCTTCTGCTCGGCCACCAGCAGCGCGATCTCGGTCGGATCGCCACGCACCTCCCACGCCCCGTCGGGCGTGAGGTGGAGCGACGCGTCGTTGGCGATGCTCCCTGCGTGCAGCACTGCAGCGACCTCGTCTCGCACCGTGGGGCTCACGTCGTCGCCGTCGGCGTCGACGAGTCGGCCGATCGGCACGTACCCCACACCGGTCAGCTGGACCCTTCCGCCCGGCACGATCACGGTCACGACCGACATCTCGTTGCGGGTCAGCGTCCCCGTCTTGTCGGTACAGATGACCGAAGCAGCACCGAGTGTCTCGACCGACGAGAGCTGTTTCACGATCGCCTGTTTCGCGGCCATCCGTTGCACGCCGAGCGCGAGCACGATCGTGAGGATCGCCGGCAGCCCTTCGGGCACTGCCGCGACCGCGAGCGACACCCCGACCAGCACCGCGTCGACGTACCCGCTGAACGACGAGATGTCGGAGGTCAGCAGGATCGTGCCGACGACGATCGCCGCCAACACCAGCACGACGAGACCGAGCGCCTTGCCGAGCCAGTCGATCTGGACCTCGAGCGGGGTCGGTTCGCTCTCGGCCGCGTCGATCATCGAGGCGACGCGGCCGAGTTCGGAGCGCATGCCGGTGGCGACGACGACGCCGATGCCCCGACCCGACGCCACCGCCGTGCCCTGGTACGCCATGTCGGACCGGTCGGCGAGCACCGTGTCGGCCGCGACCGGCTCGGACGACTTGGACACCGGCGAACTCTCGCCGGTCAGCGCCGCCTCGGCAACCACGAGCGACGCCGTCTCGATCAGCCGACAGTCGGCGCCGACCGCGTCACCCTGCGCCAGCACGAGCAGATCGCCCGGCACCAGGTCGGTGCGCGAGATCACCTGCGTACGGCCGTCACGGACGACGGTCGCGTGGATGCCGGCGAGTTGGCGGAGCGCGGCGACGGCGCGCACGGCGCGTTCCTCCTGCCATGCGCCGATCGCAGCGTTGGCGATGACGATCGCGGCGATGACGATCGCCTCGATCGGTGCGCCCTCGGCGCCGTCGACCACCCAGGCCAACGTGGAGATCCCGATCGCGACGAGCAGCAGACCGACGAGCGGGTCGATGAACTGACGGCCGATCCGAACCCAGATCGGTACGGGCGGCGATGCGTCCAACTCGTTCGGGCCCGTGGCGTCCAGCCGCCGGCCGGCCTCGTCGGTCGTCAGCCCCGTCGAGGTGTCGGTGCCGAACGCCGCGGCCACCGACTCGGCCGACTGTGCCCAGGCGATGTGCGATCGGGGGTCGGCCGGGAGTGCGTTCATCGTGCTCATCACACCTCATGGCCATCGGACTGTCCAGGGCCGTTCGACCGTCGACGGGCGAGGCACCGGTCGATGTCGACGAAAGGCCCTGGCGTCTCGGGCGCCCCGGGTGGATGATCCAATCATGACGGAACGATGGATCATCGGCGCCGACGGATCGGCCGAGTCGATCGCCGCACGGCGCTGGGCCGTGCGACAGTCGGCCGGACGCGAGGTTCGGCTCGAGCAGATCAGGGTCGTACCGGGCCGTCTCGGCCGTCACCTGCTGACAGGCCTCGCACGACGGTGGCGCGATCGACTCGATCAGACGGATGCGTCGGCGGACGACGACGCATCCACCACGACCGTGCACGGTTCACCCGGGCGCTCGCTCGTCGACGCGTCGAAGGACGCGGCACTGCTGGTGGTCGGTCGCCACGGTGCCGGGGGCGGTTGGCGTGGCGCACTCGGCTCGGTGAGCCGCTATTGCGTCACACACTCGACAGCGCCGACGGCAGTCGTGCCGGTCGAGGCGCCCGATCGCCCGGTCGGGCGGATCGTCGTCGGCTTCGACGGAAGCGCCAACGGGCGCGCCGCTCTCGAGTGGGCGCTCGCGTTCGCCGCCGACGGCGACGAGGTCGAGGTGCATGCGCTGATCGCGATCGAGGTGGCGCCATGGCTCCAGGAAGACCTGGTGCACCTCCGGCTCGGCGAGGAGGTCCGAGCCGAACAGGACCGCCTCCTCGCTCTCCTCACCGCCGCCGATCCCTCGGGGCGAGCCGTACCCGACGTGGTCGTGCGCGGTGCCAAGCCGGCCCTCGCCCGAGCGGCCGACTCGGCCGACCTCGTCGTGGTGGGTGCCCGTGGCACCGGCCCGATGGTCGGCCTGGGCTCGGTGAGCACCTGGTTGCTCGACGCGTCGCCGTGTCCCGTCGTGGTGGTACCACCACCGGGCACCCGCTGAGCAACCCCGTCAGATCGTCCGATGGGTGGGGAACGTGACGGGGATGTTGCGTGGGCCCCTGACCTGCCCTCCCGCCCAGGTGACCTTGGACGCATCGGTGAGTTCGAACACGGGCACCATCTTCAGGAACTCCTCGATCGCGATGTTCATCTCCATGCGGGCGAGGTTGGAGCCGAGGCAACGGTGGATCCCCGCACCGAACGCGACGTGGCGGTTGACGGCACGGTCGATGATGACCTCCTCCGGATCCTCGAAGACGGCGGGGTCACGGTTCGCGGCCGGGAACGTGAGCATCACGCGCTCGCCGGCCTCGACGTCACGTTCGCCGAGCGTGGTGTCGCGGGTGGCGATCCGGGCCATCGTCACCGGCGAGTAGGCTCGCAGGAACTCCTCGACCGCTGTCGGGATCAGCTCGGGTTCGTCGACGAGGCGCTGTCGGTCGGCGGGATGAGTGGCCAGGTGCCACAATGCCGAGCCGATCGAACTCCAGGTCGTGTCGATGCCGGCGATCAGCATCAGCCCGACGTTGCCGCGAATGACGTTCATACCGACAGGACGGCCGTCGATCTCGGCGCCGAGCAGGAACGAGATGAGGTCGTCGCCCGGGTTCTCCATCCGATCCTTGATCTCGCCGACGAAGAAGTTGCGGATGATCGCTGCGTAGTGCTCGCGCACGTCGTCGTCCTGCAGGCCGAGTTCGAGCACGCCCTGCACCCAGGTGGTGAACTCGTCGGCCATCTCGGGGTCGATGCCGAGGATGGCGGCGATGATGCGTGGCGGAATCTGTCGCGCGTACTGCTCGGCGAGGTCTGCCTCACCCTCTTCGACGAACTCGCGGATGAGGCGGCGACACAGCTCTTGCGTGTGCTCGCGGTATCGCTCGACCGACCTCGGTGAGAAGAACGGCAGCATCAGGCGACGTTCGGGCGTGTGATCGGGCGGATCGGTGGTGATCACCGAACGGAGCCGGTTGCCCTCGTCGTCGAACACCGTCGGGGTCGGGGCGACCGTCACCGAGTACGACGACCAGTGCTCGAGGTCGTTGGCGACCGAGCGCACCCCGTCGAACGTGGTCGGCATGTAGGTGACGTCGCGCCGCTCGGTGCGGGCGAACGGGCACCCCTGCTCGCGCAACGCCTTCCACACCGGGTACGGGTCCCTGACGAAATCGTCGTCGAAGATCTCGAAGTCTTCTGCCCAGTCTTCGACCGGTTCGGTCACGCTCATGCCACCACCCCCATGGTGTCGGACCCCTACGGGTCACCGCTCCCGACGCTAGTGGCGACCAGCACCGAGATCGTGGTCGGAGCGTCCGCGTCGCGGACGCTCAACCGGTGGTCGCCGCGTGGTCGACCCGACGGAGGATCGGTGCGGGGAGCAACCTGCCCAGCCGGTCGGCGAACTTCGCGAGCACCGGCCCGGCGAGCGCCGTGGCGAGCACGTAGCAGGCCACGAGTGCTCCGAGTTCGTTGCCGTCGGCCAGCGTGACGCCGAGTGCGGCGATCACGATCGAGAACTCGCCGCGCGCGACGAGGGTCGCGCCGGCGCGAACCCGGCCGCTGCGGCTGACGCCGATCCGGCGAGCCGCGTACCAGCCGGAGCCGAACTTCGTGATCGCGGTGACCACGGCGAGCGCGAGCGCCGGGAGGATCACGGACGTCAGATCGGCCGGGTCGACCTGGAACGAGAAGAACACGAAGAACACCGCAGCGAACAGGTCGCGGAGCGGTGCGATCAGCTCGGAGGCACGCTCCTCGGCGCGCCCGGACAGGGCGAGACCGACGAGGAACGCACCGATCGCCCCCGACACCTCGAGTCGTTGCGCGAGCCCGGCGACGAGCAGGATCACGCCGAAGATCGCGAGGAGGAACGATTCGTCGCTCCCCCCGGTCAGCGCGTTGCTGAGCCGGGGACCGTAGG
>CAXAWD010000345.1:0-4618 GCA_963972325.1 uncultured Acidimicrobiaceae bacterium | reverse complement strand
GGCGCCGAGCAGGTGTCGATTGAGGCTGTCGAGCAGGACCACGACCACCTTGGTCGGCGATCCAGGCGTCTCAGCCGCTGCATCGGTCACGTGAACTCGACGATCTCGTACTCGGTCGGGATGTGTTCGGCGTTCAGGCGCTCCTGGAGCCGACGGTAGTCGTCGACGACACGGTCGTCGGGGCTCCACGACCGTGCGTAGAACACTTTCTCGACGCCTGCCTGGATCAACTCCTTGCTGCACGAGAAGCAGGGCTGGTCGGTCGTGTACACGGTGGTGCCGTCGGTCGACGCCCCGAACCGACCGGCAGTGAGCAGCGCGTTGGCTTCCGCGTGCACGCAGATGCACAGGTCGTAGTCGGTTCCGGACACGAACGACGCACGGTCGGCGCACCGTAGACAGCCGCCGTCGAGACAGTTCGGCAGGCCCTCCGGCGTGCCGTTGTAGCCGGTGGCGATCACCCGGTCGCCCTTGACCAGGATCGCCCCGACCTTGCGGCCGCGACAGTTGGCTCGGGTGGCGGCAGTGAACGCGAGTGCGAGGTAGTAGTCGTCGCGTTCGGGGAGCGAACTCGGCGGTGGGGGCTCCGTGGTCATCGGGTGTCACCGTAGCCAGGCCGCTACGATCGAGGCATGACCGAACCTCGCAACGACTTCGCTGCCGGCGTCATCACCGGCGCGGAGGTCCAGGAAGTATTCGCACTCGCCAAGGCCAAGGGGTTCGCCCTCCCCGCCGCGAACTGCATCGGCTCCAACTCGATGAACGCGGTCATGGAGACCGCGGCCAAGCTCAACTCGCCGGTGATCATCCAGTTCTCCAACAGCGGCGGCGCGTTCGTCGCCGGCAAGGGGATCGGCGTCGAGTCGCACCGGGCATCCGTGCTGGGTTCGCTGGCCGGTGCCGACCACGTCAACCGGCTCGCCGAGCACTACGGCGCCCGGGTGATCCTGCACACCGACCACTGCGCCAAGAAGCTGCTTCCCTGGGTCGACGGGTTGCTCGACGAGGGCGAACGCCACTTCGCCGAAACCGGCAAGCCGCTGTTCAGCTCCCACATGCTCGACCTGTCCGAAGAGCCGCTCGAGGAGAACGTCGAGACCTGCAAGCGCTACCTCGAGCGGATGTCGGCGATCGACATGACCCTCGAGATGGAACTCGGCATCACCGGTGGTGAGGAAGACGGCGTCGACAACTCCGACGCCGACGCCTCCGACCTGTACACGAAGCCCGAAGAGGTCGCCTACGTGTACGAGGAGCTGATGAAGGTCAGCGACAAGTTCACGGTCGCCGCCGCGTTCGGCAACGTGCACGGTGTGTACAAGCCGGGCAACGTCAAGCTGACCCCGTCGATCCTGCGTGACTCGCAAGAGCACATCCAGGCCGAGTACGACACCGGCGAGCGTCCGGTCGACTTCGTGTTCCACGGCGGATCCGGGTCGAGCGCCGACGAGATCGCCGAGGCGATCAGCTACGGCGTGGTGAAGATGAACATCGACACCGACCTGCAGTGGGCGTTCTGGGACGGCGTGCGGGCCTACGAGGCCGACAAGCACGGCTACCTGCAGAGCCAGATCGGCAACCCCGAAGGTGACGACAAGCCCAACAAGAAGCAGTACGACCCACGGTCGTGGCTCCGTGCCGGCGAGCAGTCGTTCGTCGCCCGTCTCGAGCAGGCGTTCCACGAACTCAACAACGTCGGCACGCTCGCCTGACCCGTCGGGGGTTGTCACACCCCTGCCGTACGCTCGATCTCACCGACTTCCTCCGATTCCACAACCCCGAGGGGAAGTCATGGAGACGAACAACGTGGTGCTGCTGCGCGGCACCCTCACCAACGACCCGGTGGTCCGCCCGCTCGCATCGGGCAACAGCGTGACGCAGATCGAGCTGTCGACCGAGGTCGACGGCCGGTCGGTCACGGTCCCGGTGTCGGTCGACGGCGACACCGTCACCGTCGTCGCCGGCGACACGGTGGTGGTCGCCGGCTACGTCAGGCGGCGGTTCTTCCGCGCCGGCGGCGTCACGCAGAGCCGTACCGAGGTCGTGGCAGTCGATGTCGTCAAGACCACGCGGCGTCGCACCGTGCAGCGGGTGGTCGAGTCGGTGCTCGACGCGATCGGCCGCGGCGGGTAGCCGCTCGACGGTCAGTCGAGCGGGCGCACCACGAGGCCGGTCAGCAGCTTCGGGGTGAAGAACGTCGACTTCGGCGGCATCAGCAGGCCCTCGCGGGCCGTGCGCTCGATCTCCTCGACGCTGACCGGGCGGATCAGCACCGCCGCCGTCACGGTGTCGTCGGTGGTCATCAGGGTGTGCAGTTCGTGCACCCCGTGCTGGTAGGTGACCGTGGCGGCCGTGCCGTCGAGGAGGTGCTCGAGCCAGAGCCCGTCGAGCGACCGGAGGTCGTCGAAGGCGCCCGTTCTGGGCGTCAGCCAGTGACCCGTGCCGTCGGGCGCGACCAGGCATAGCGCGCCTCGCTCGTCCATCTCGGCGAGGGTCGCAGGGCTGACCGGGCCCGCCGGGGAGATGTCGAACCCGACGTCGAGCGCGGCGACCAGATCGTCGAACGAGATGTCGCGATACACCCGGTGGATCGCCTCGACGCTGAGCTGATCGGCCACGAGTTCGCTGACGAAGGCCAACGTGAGTTCGGCCGGGCCGGCGTCGGTGCCACCGGCGCGGACCTCGTCGCGATAGCGGCGGGCGACGCCGTAACGGTGGTGGCCGTCGGCGATCAGCACGTCGTCCGACCAGACCATCGTGCTGATCGCCGAGACGCGATCAGGGGCGGTGACCCGCTCGATCGTGTGGGTCACCCCGTCGAGGGTGACCGAGCCCACCGGTTCGCCCGGTTCTTCGAGCAGGCGGGTGAGGTCGGACGCGAGCGAGAGGCCCCAGATCGGCGACATGTTGGCCACGGTGGCGCGGGTCAGGTCGAGGCGGTCGGTCGATGCCTTGGGCGTCACACGTTCGTGGGGCAGCACTCGGCCGGCGCCCTCGTCGACCACTTCGAGCGCACCGAGCACACCGACGATCTCCCGGTCGCGCCCTGCGGCATCGGTGAACGCCATGCGGTACAGCGTGAACGACGGCTCGTCGTCGCGGGCCATGACGCCGTCGGCGATCCAACTCCGCAGAAGGTCGCCGGCCACCTCGTAGCGCTGCTCACCGTCACGTTCGCGCGGAACGTCGACGTGCACGATGTTGTTCGGATGGCGTGCCTCCAGTTCGTCCACCTGGGCGTCCGACAGCACGTCGTAGGGCGGTGCGATGACCTCGTCGAGCGTGTCGGTTGCGTATCGGAGAGCGGGAAACGGTTCGAAGCGAGGCACGGGCACAGCGTGCCAGACGCGCCGACCTGGTACAAACGTCCGCCATGGACGAAACCGGCCCCTCCGACCGAGACGTGTTCGAGCGGATCGAGTTCGTCCTGTGCGACCTCGACGGGGTCGTCTGGTTGGACCGCACGGCGATTCCCGAGGCGCCCGAGGCGATCGAACGTCTGCGCGCCGCGGGCCGACGGGTGTTGTTCGTCACCAACAACTCGGTGTCGGTGGTCGCCGAGCAGGAAGCCGCGCTGGCCGCGATCGGGGTGCCGGCCGAGGGCGACGTCGTCACGAGCGCCCAAGCGGCGGCGAGCCTCGTGCAGGCCGGGCAGCGGGTGTTGGTGTGCGGTGGGCCGGGAGTGCGTGAAGCGGTGGTGGCTCGCGATGCCGAACCGCTCGACGTCGCCGCAGCCGCCGAAGCGCGTCCCGATGCGGTGATCGTGGGCCTCACCCGCGACGTCGACTACGGCATGATCCACGCCGCGAGCGACGCCGTCCGACGCGGCGCCCGGTTCATCGCGACCAACGACGACGCCACGTTCCCGACACCGCGTGGGCTCACGCCCGGGGCCGGAGCGATCGTGGCGGCGGTCGCCACGGCCGCCGGTGTCGCTCCGACGATCGCCGGTAAGCCGCACGCCGCGATGGCCGATCTGGTCCGCGTGCGGTGCGGCGAACGATTCGGCCCCGATTCGGCACTGATGGTGGGCGACCGGTGGTCGACCGACGGAAGCTTCGCGGATCAACTCGGGTGCCCCTTCGCGATGGTGCGTTCCGGCGTCACCGCGGTCGGGGCGGAGGCCGGCGGCGTCGCCGATATCGACGAGGACGACCTCGGCGCCGTGGTCGAGGTGCTGCTCGGGAGCTGAGGCGCCCGCATCATGCGGGGGAGTAGGCTGACGGCATGGCCAAGTCACCCGTCCAGAAGTTCCTCGATGCCGGTGTGCAGTTCACCGAGGTCTCGAAACAGCAGGCGGAGTCGATCGTGAAGTCGCTGGTGGCATCGGGCGAGGTTCGTCGCAAGGATGCGGAGAAGACGGTGCAGCAGCTCGTCGCACGCGGCAAGGAGACGTCCGAGAAACTCAACGCGATGGTCGAAGCCGAGGTGGCCAAGCAGATCGCGGCGGCCAAGTCGCGCTTCGACGAGCTGGAAGAGCGGCTCGAAGCGCTCGCCGGTCAGCTGACGTCGTCCGGTTCCGGGGCGACACCGGCCAAGAAGAAGAGCACCGCCAAGAAGGCGCCGGCCAAGAAGAAGAGCACCGCCAAGAAGGCGCCGGCCAAGAAGAAGAGCACCG
>CAXAWD010000344.1:0-4658 GCA_963972325.1 uncultured Acidimicrobiaceae bacterium | reverse complement strand
GCGACGAGTTCTTCATGTCGGAGGGCTGGATGTCGATCGAGCGGCTGATCGACTCGGGGCACCACTTCCGCTCCGCGCTGCTGTCGCCGTCGCGGGTGAGCCGGTTCCTGCCGTACCTCGAACGCCCCGAGCTCGCCGGCGTGCCGGTCTACGTCGCCGACAGCGACGTGATGGACCGCATCGTCGGGTTCCATCTGCCACGCGGTGTGTTGGTGTGCGCCGAGCGACGACCGCTCGCGACGGTCGAGGATCTGGCCCGCACCTCGCGACGCCTCGTCGTGCTCGAGGCGCTGAACGACGACGAGAACGTCGGCGCGATCGCTCGCGCGGCACGGGCGTTCGACGTCGACGGCATGTTGCTGAGCCCGACCTGCACCGACCCGTACCACCGCCGCACGGTGCGCGTCAGCATGGGCGAGATCTTGCACATGCGGGTCGCGCGCGCGACCGCCGCGACATGGCCGGCGGCGCTCGACACGTTGCACGCGGCCGGGTTCGAGACGTGGGCGCTCACCCCGGATGCAGCGGCCGACGACCTGTGGTCGACGCCGGTGCCCGATCGCGTGGCGCTCGTGGTCGGGGCCGAGGGGCCGGGTCTCGATCCGGCCACGATGTCGCTGGCGACCCGTCGGATCCGGATCCCGATCAGCACGGCGGTCGATTCGTTGAACGTCGGCCACGCGGCTGCGATCGCGTTCGCGGCGACGTCCCGGTGACCGGCGTCGGTGCCGTGCTCTACGCTGACGCCGATGGGGCACGGTCACGACCACGACGATGACCACAGCGAGCTCGACCCGATGGACGTGCGGGTGCGTGCGCTCGAGACGTTGCTGACCGACAAGGGCTACGTCGACCCCGCCGCGCTCGACGAATTGATCGACACGTACCAGACCCGGGTCGGGCCGCGCAACGGCGCCCAGGTGGTCGCGCGGTCGTGGGTCGACCCCGAGTTCCTGGCGTGGCTCGCCGGCGACGCGACCGCGGCGATCGGCTCGCTCGGGTTCGTCGGTCGCCAGGGTGAACACATGGTCGCCGTCGAGCAGACCGACGCCACCCATCACCTGGTGGTCTGCACCCTATGCAGCTGCTACCCGTGGCCGGTGCTCGGCCTGCCTCCCACGTGGTACAAGAGCGCTCCGTACCGGTCGCGCGTCGTGCGCGACCCGCGTGGCGTGCTGGCCGAGTTCGGCGTCACGGTGCGGGACGATGTCGAGGTCCGGGTGTGGGACTCCACCGCCGAGGTGCGCTACCTGGTGATTCCGCAGCGGCCGGCCGGCACCGACGGGTGGACGGAGGAGCAGCTCGCCGAGCTGGTCACGCGCGACTCGATGATCGGCGTCGGGCTGCCGCTCGACCCGGCGGCCGTGACGTGAACTCGATGGGCACCACGTACGACTCGCACGCCGACCTCGGCGGCTCGACCGGCCACGGCCCGATCGAGCACGAACCGGAGGGGGTCGTGTTCCACCACGGGTGGGAGGCGCGAGCGTTGGCCCTCACGCTGGCGGCCGGCGCACCCGGCGGCTGGAACATCGACATGAGCCGCAGCGCCCGCGAGACCCTGCCCGACTATGCGGAGCTGTCGTACTACGAGATCTGGACGTCGGCACTGGAGCGGCTGGTCGTGGAGCACGGTCTGGTCACGCCCGCCGAGCTCGCCGCGGGCACTGCCTCCGAACCAGGCGACCCGGCCCGCCGGGTGTTGACGGCCGACCAAGTGGCCGATGCGCTGGCGCGCGGCGGCCCGGCCGATCGGCCCCCCGACGGCCCGGCGCGATTCACCGTCGGTGATCGTGTGCTCACCCGTGCCGGGTCGGTCGACCATCACCCCCGCCTGCCGGGCTACGCCGCCGGGCGAGCCGGCACGATCGAGCGGGTGCACGGTGCCCATGTCTTCCCCGACGCGAACGCCCACGGCCTGGGCGAGCAACCGCACTGGCTCTACACGGTGGTGTTCGAGGCGACCGATCTGTGGCCCGACGCCGTACCGGGGCAGCGGGTGTCGATCGACGCCTGGGAGCCATACCTGTCGCCGGCGGAGCCCGTGTCGTGAGCGAGCACGACGCTGCAGGCGACTCGCCGCCGCTGCTGCCCGGGCAGCCGACCGACGAGGGCGAGCCGGTGTTCCGCGAGCCGTGGGAGGCGCACGCGTTCGCGATGGCGGTGCGACTGCACGAGCGCGGGCTGTTCACGTGGCCGCAGTGGGCGGCCACGCTCGCCGACGAGATCGAACGCGCCCAGGCCGACGGCGACCCCGACACGGGCGCCACCTACTACCACCACTGGTTGGCCGCCCTCGAACGGCTCGTCCACGAATCGGGCGCCGCGTCGGCGGACGATCAGGAGCGCACCCGTGAGGCTTGGCGGCGGGCCGCGGATCGCACGCCGCACGGGCGACCGATCGAACTCCGCCCGACCGACTACCCCACCTGACCGTCGTCTCGGCCGGCCATCACCGCCGTCGCGACCTCGGCCATCGTCTCCGCCCGTGCGATCGGCCCGCCGGCGGTCGCCGAACCGGAGAGGTTGACGGCGGCGTACCTCCCGCTCGCCATCAGTTCGGCACCGATCTCCCCCGCCGCCCTGACCCCGGCGACGTGCGGGTCGCGGGCGGCCAGCACGCGCTCGACGAGACCGTCGGGCAGCACGAGGCCGGGGAACCGGGCGAGCGCACGCGCCGATCGGTGGTCGGTGATCACGGGAACGGGGGCGACCAGCGCCAGTTCGGCTCCGGCGTCGCGGCAACGGTCGGCGAAGTCGACGAGGACTTCCGGTGGCCCGCCGTGGTTCAGCACGGCGAGGTCGGCGCCGGCGGCCTGCTTGGCCGCGACCCGGGCCGGACGATCGCCGAGCGGTGTCGCGGCCGGGCTCTCACAGACCGACACCGCGGCGCCAGAACTGCGTGCGACGGTGGCGAGTTCCGTGCCATCGAGCGTGAACGTGGCGGTGGCGTCCGGCCCGAGACGAACCGCCGGGTGGTCGCCGGTCACACAGTGCACCGCCACCGCGCCGCGGTCGACGAGGCGCACGATCTCGGCTGCGTGCTCGGTCTCGGTCCGGTCGCGCCCGGTCACCGTGACGACCGCCGGCAAGCCGACGGCGGCGAGTCGAGCGGCGTGCCGGTGTGGCGCGGCGTCGGTCGGGTCGTCGACGTGCTCACCGACGAGCGCGGTACCGCCGACGTCGTGGAAGATCCGAGCGATCTGTGCGAGCTCACGGTCGGCGCGCCCGTCGTCCGCGGGCAGCCGCAGGTCGATCAGGAGTCGGCCGATCCCGGTCGGCCGTGGTCGATACGGAATCCCGATCGGCGGCGGCACGGTGTCGGCAGCCAGGAACGGGCACGGTCGTCGGTCGACTTCACAACCGCCGTCGTGCTCCACGCCGCCGCAGGGCCCGTTGGCCATGTTCTTCGGACAGGCGGTCACGCCGGTTCGCCGCAACGACACGATCAGTCGCCCAACGAGTCGGCGAACGGCAGCTCGACGAGTTCGGCCTCGCGTTCACCGTCGGGAACGGCGACCCGGCCGACGGTGCCCATCGGCATGTCGGCATCGACGAGCGCGAGCCCGATGTTGCGTCCGAACCGTGGGGAGTGCGTCGCGGCTCGCAGCTGTCCGATCTCGACGCCGCCGACGACGAACGGCACGGGATGCGCGAGCACATCGATGTCGTCACCGTCGAGCAGCGCCCCGACCAGCCGACGTCGCGGCCCCTCGGCACGGATGCGGCGGAGCGCGGCACGGCCGATGAATGCAGGCCCGTCGAGATCGAGATGATCGGCGAGGCCGAGTTCGATCGGGTCGGCGTGATACCCGGTGTCGGTGCCGTACGACAGCAGGACGTTCTCGATGCGTTCGGTGGCGTTGGGCGCTCCGGGGCCGATGTCGAACGGCGTCCCGGCGGCGGCGACGTGGTCCCAGATCGCCTCGCACGAGGTGTGGTCGTCGATGAAGAGTTCGGCGCCGCCCTGATTGCTCCACCCCGAGCGGGAGACGACCACTTCGACCGACTCGCCGTCGACGGAGATCGACGACGACCGCATCTCGGATCGCTCGAGGTCGCGGACCCAGTCGAGCCCCATCGCATCGAGGACGTCGTACGACCGGGGCCCCTGGATGGCCAAGGTCGCCGTGTCGAGCTCGCGGACGCGTGCATCGAGCCCGTGTCCGTGCCCGATCGCGTCGATCCACAGCCGGACGTCGGAGTCGGCGATCGAGAACCGCCACGTGCCGTCGGGCCAGTGCAGGAGCACCGGATCGTTGACGAGGACACCGTCGTGGTCGACCATCGGCGCGTAGACCGCGTGGCCGGGATCAGCCCGCCCGATGTCGACGGCGGAGACGAGTTGGACGAGTGCGCCGGCGTCGGGGCCCGTCACCTCGACGTGTCGCTGGGCGGCGACGTCCCACATCGACACGCCTGTCGTCAGCCGCTCGTACTCGGCGGCCGGATCGCCGTAGCTCATCGGGAGCCACATGTGGTTGTACGTGGACACCGCGGTGAGCCCCGCTCGCACCGTCGCGTCGAAGAAGGGCGATTTGCGGACCCGCGGGCCGACGGCAGCGAGCAGTTCGGGGTCGGAGCGGATCATGCATGGACGATGCCCGAGCGGCCGAACCCCGAAACCGGCGGCGGCCACGCGACGGCAGGGTGTGCCG